>JAUNPZ010000131.1:0-3928 GCA_030536455.1 Lachnospiraceae bacterium
GCTGTACCACTACGATCTTTCCATCGTATAAGCCCTTCTCCTGTAACTTGTGGAAAAAGTAATCAACAAATCCACGTAAAAATCCGCCCTCGCCAAACTGAATTACTGTTTCTTTTACCTGTGCGCTCATCGCCCGCTACCTCCATACTTTTGTTTTGTTTTTTGTAAGCCCTTACATTTTCTGCAGCATTAAGTTTTCCTTTTGCTTTCTGCGTTTACTATACTACATCTCTTTTTAAAAAGCAATAGTTTTTGCGAAAATTTTGTAAGTACTTACATTTCTTTTTGAAAGGAAGAGCAGCCGCCGCAATCTGGCGTCCGCTCTTTCTTTTCCTGATTCGTCTGAAAAATTTTTCAGATGCTCTTCTATGTCCGTTATTATGCCAGAATCGGCTTTAATGCCTCGGCCAGCGCATCCTTCTGCGCCTGTGCCTCCGCCAAATCCTTACCAAGGGTGGTAAAGTAGGTCTTGATCTTCGGCTCGGTACCGGATGGACGAACCACTACGGTTGCGCCTCCCTCCAGAGCGTAAATCAGAACATTCGCTGCCGGAAGTCCGGTTTCCTCCGGCTTCATGTAATCGGTAACCTTCTCTACCTTGTAGCCTGCAAACTCGGTCGGCACATGATCACGCAGTCCCTGCATGATGCCGGCCATCTTGTCCATACCGGTGAGGCCTGGGAACTCAAAGCTGTCTACCTTGTTCAGGTAACGGCCATACTCTGCGTAAATCTCCTCCATACGCTGCTTTAAGGAGCTTCCGATGCTGCGGTAGTAAGCAGCCATCTCGCAGATCAGCATGGAGCCGATAACCGCATCCTTATCACGCACATATGGGCCGGCCAGGTAACCATAGCTCTCCTCGAAGCCGAAGATGAAGCGGTCTACCTCGCCTGCTGCCTCCAGACCGGCAATCTGGTCGCCAATCCACTTGAATCCGGTCAGAACGTTTCTCATCTCCACTCCGTAATGAGCTGCGATGGCATCTGCCAGCGGGGTGGATACGATGGACTTCACCGCAACCGGCTTCTCCGGCATGGTTCCCTTCTCGATGCGGCCTGCGCAGATATAATCCAGAAGCAGAGCGCCCATCTCATTGCCGCTTACCAGCTCGTAGGTACCGTCCGGACACTTCATCGCGATACCAACACGGTCCGCATCCGGGTCCGTTGCCAGCATCAGGTCTGCATCGGTTTCCTTGGCAAGCTTTAAACCCAGCTCCAGGGCTGCAAAAATCTCAGGATTCGGATAGCTGCAGGTGGTGAAGTAGCCGTTCGGATACTCCTGCTCCGGAACGATGGTCACATCGGTGATGCCGATATCGCTTAACACCTTGGTAACCGGAACCAGACCGGCGCCGTTTAACGGGCTGTAAACCAGCTTTAATCCGGCGGTGCTGCACAGACCCGGACGAACCTGACGGGATTCAATCGCGTCGTACAGAGCCTTCTTGCAGTCATCCCCGACGAAACGGATCATGCCGTTCTCCACGCCTTCCGCGAAGGAGATGCACTTTGCGCCGTCCAGCACGTCGGTCTTTAAAATCTCATCATAAACAATTGCTGCAGCATCATCGGTCATCTGGCAGCCGTCCGGGCCGTATGCCTTGTAGCCGTTATACTTGGCCGGGTTGTGGGAGGCGGTTACCATAATACCGGCGTTGCAGTTGTAGTAGCGGGTAGCGAAGGACAGAGCCGGTACCGGCATCAGGGCATCATAAATTCTTACATGGATGCCGTTGGCTGCCAGAACGCCTGCTGCGGTCTTTGCAAATACGTCGCTCTTTAAACGGCTGTCATAGCTGATTGCCACCGTCTGGGTGCCGCCCTGGGTCTTTACCCAGGTCGCCAGTCCCTGCGTTGCCTGACGTACCACATAGATATTCATGCGGTTGGTTCCTGCGCCCAGAACACCGCGCAGACCTGCTGTACCAAACTTTAATGCAACCGCAAAGCGGTCCTTAATCTCATCATCATTTCCCTCAATCTTTGCCAGCTCCGGCTTTAAATCTGCATCTTCTAAATCGGCTGCAAGCCAGCGCTTATAATCATCCTGATACATGTCAAACACCTCCGAATTATTTTATAATAATCTGATATCTCAGCTATTATCATAACTCTTTTGGGGAATGATGTCAATTAATTTGCCCGACCTGCCTTGTATATATTTTATACATTTCGACATTTTTTGTGTATTTTCTGCATATTTTCAACGAAGATTCCGTCCGTCTTCGCGAGAATCCTCCATGATCCTGCTGCCTTGACTCCGTTCAGATCCATGCGGCCCGCAGCCAGTCCAAAAACCTTCTCCGCTCCCGTTCCTGCTCCTTTAAGCTTATGATCTTATCCATATTTCTCGCCGGAATCCAGGCCTTGTTCGCATTAAAATAGTAGTTAATCTGCTTCCAGTATTTTTCCGGATAAAGGAACAGATAATAGAGGCACTGCCGTTCCTTCTCATCCAGCCAAAGTTCTCCCTGATAGGCCTCCAGCATCTCCCGGCCCAGTGCCAGACTCCAGCCGTGCTTTTCCATGGCCTTCCGCATAAAACGATACAGATCCTCCACCTGGAGTCCCAGATGAAGGCGGTTGTACTCCACGATTGCCACCTGTCCGTCTGTCATCAGCACATGATGCTGGTCCAGGTCGCCGTGGCAGAGGCAGCGCGGCTCCTCTCCCTCCGCCCATAAGCCGGCAAGCCCGTCCGCCGCCTCTTCCGCCTGCTCAAAAAAGGAGTCAAAGCTTTTCATCACACACAGCTCGAAATCCGATTTCTTCCGTTTTCCCCGGATATAGGTTCTGGCCCGCCGAAGCTCCCGGTTGTGGCGCTTCATATCCTGGTCCGGAAGATTCGGCTGCGTGGAGCCCATGGCCCATTCCTCCGCAAATGGAATCTCCCGCAGCCCCTGATGGAGACAGGCAATGCTTCTTAGACCCCGGCAGATTTCATTTCCGTCTTTTAAATTACATTCCTGGTTCCCGTACCATTCCTTCAGCACGAACCGGGTTCCGTCCTCCGCCGTGCTTAAGAGATTCCCTTCCGCATTCCGCACATACTGGTCCGCCAAAAATCCCGGCAGCGCCTTCAGCCGCCCAAGGACCTGGTCCTCGAACTCCAGACGTTTGCAGGTGCCCTGGTACTCCCGCAGACTTTTCATTCCCCGGTCCGTCTCGCAAATCCAGACACCCCGGCCCTTCCGGACCTGTTTTACTTCCAGCTCGTACTGCTTCAATACATCCTCGTATCGCTCATTCATGGTCATGGCAGCTCCCCCTCGCATTCTCCAACATCCTGCAGCCGTTCAACGGTTCTCTTTCACATCCCCTGACTACTTCCAGAGTATGTGAGGGGGAGGTGGATTATGATTGCATATATTGAGAATTTGTATTCGAGCTTTTCTTTCAAAAAGAACTCCGGGGTGAAAAAATATGCATCGGTATTGGATTGATTTTACCTGCCCTTCAAAATCATCCCCAGCAGAACGTCCTTCTGATTCTTCCCCGGTTCTTCAAGGACCGCATCCAGAAGCCTTGCCAGCTCCTCGCCAACCTGTTTTCCCGGCTGGACTCCGGCCTCCATCAGATCCCGTCCGCTTACCGCCAGGTTTTTTAACCGGAGGCAGTCTCCGTCACGGCGGATTTCTCCCTTCAGCCGCTCCAGCTTCTCCACACCCGGTTCCCCCAGGGAATCCTTCAGAATCAGAAGGTCGTCAAACAGAGAATCCTCCATCTGGCTCATGGCACGGCGGATTTCCGTTTTTTCCGGCAGAATGGTCCGGTAAATCCACTGGTTTAAGGTACGCACTCTGGTGATGGTGTCATTGTCCAGCTTTAAATCCTTTAAAATCTGAACCGCATCCTCCGTCCCGGCATTTTTCAAAAAGGCGGCCCAGCGCATGTGCTTTTGCTTTGGAAGCGCCGGGTTTACC
>JAUNPZ010000131.1:4028-7607 GCA_030536455.1 Lachnospiraceae bacterium
TGCGCCCCGGCTGCTTTTTCATGGAATCCCTTTGACACATACGGGCTGATTCCCATTTCATAGACTTCTGCCATCTTCTCCGGATGGTCGGACAGCAGAAGCTTGGTCAGCTCCACCTGAATCCGTTCCTTGCTGACCTTTGCGATATTGGGAGCGATCACTGCGATGGCATCCCTCGTCTTCTGCTCAATGGCAAAATCAAGCTGGGCAGAGAATCGGATGGCCCGGAGAATGCGGAGCGCATCTTCCGTAAACCGGTCCATGGGATTTCCCACGCAGCGGATGGTCTTTGCCGCCAGGTCCTCCATGCCGCCGAATTCGTCCACAATCCCGGTTTCATGGCTGTAGGCCATGGCATTGATGGTAAAATCCCGGCGGCGCAGGTCCTCCTTTAAGCTGGAGGTAAACTGCACCGATTTCGGATGTCTTCCATCCTCATACTCTCCGTCAATCCGGTAGGTGGTCACCTCGTAGCCCACATGATTTTTCATAATGGTCACGGTACCGTGCTGGATTCCCGTATCAATGGTCCGGCGGAAAATCTCTTTTACCTGATAGGGAGACGCCGAGGTCGTGATATCCCAGTCACCCGGTTCTCTTCCCAGCAGCGTGTCCCGGACACAGCCGCCCACCGCAAAGGCTTCGTAGCCGCAGCGGTTCAGTCTTCCGATTATCTCTTCTACTGCTTCTGGAATTTCAATCCTCATATCTTCCTCCATTCTTTTTCCCTTCAAGAATGTAAAATCGCCCTGCCTATCCACAAAGAAACCTTCGGATAAACAGGGCAGCTTATCTTTATCTATTTATAACTGTTCAGTGCCTTCACAGTCACGAGCAAAAATCTGTGCGATTAATACGCGCGGCCCCAGTAAACCATCTTCTTCGCCGGCTTTCCGCAGCACACACAGGTATCAGAAAGATGTTCCTGCTCAAATGGCATGCAGCGGGAGGTTGCGCCGGTTGCTTCCTTAATCTTATCCTCGCAGGCCCGGTCGCCGCACCACATCGCCTTTACAAAGCCAGGCTTGTTGTTAATGGTTTCTACAAACTCATCCCAGTCCACTGCGCTGTAGGTATGCGCCTCTCTGTGCGCTCTTGCGCGCTCCA
Source organism: Lachnospiraceae bacterium (assembly GCA_030536455.1). Lineage (GTDB taxonomy): Bacteria > Bacillota > Clostridia > Lachnospirales > Lachnospiraceae > Caccovicinus. The sequence continues at coordinate 5,136 of JAUNPZ010000131.1, forward strand.
GCATATCGGCCTGGATGGTATCTAACATTCTGGAAACCTCTTCCTCCAGATTGTCCAGGGAAACCACGGTCTTCTCATGGGTATCCCGGCGTACCAGAACAGCCTGATTATTTGCCATATCCTTCGGTCCAATCTCCACGCGCAGCGGGATACCGCGCATCTCGCACTCACTGAACTTCCATCCCGGACTCTTGTCAGAATCATCCACCTTCACCTTGAAGTTAGACAGACGGTCACGCAGCTCATAAGCCTTGTCCAGAATGCCTTCCTTCTGCTGCTGGATCGGAATGATGATTACCTGGGTCGGAGCGATTCTCGGAGGCAGAACCAGACCGTTGTCATCGCCGTGAACCATGATGATCGCGCCGATCATACGGGTGGTCATACCCCAGGAGGTCTGATGTACATACTTTAAGGTATTATCCTTATCGGCAAACTGTACACCGAATGCCTTTGCAAAGCCGTCACCAAAGTTATGGCTGGTACCGGACTGCAGCGCCTTGCCGTCATGCATCAGAGACTCGATGGTGTAGGTCGCCTCTGCGCCTGCGAATTTTTCCTTATCGGTCTTCTGTCCCTTCACAACCGGGATTGCCAGAACCTGCTCACAGAAATCTGCATAAACATTCAGCATCTGGATGGTTCTCTTCTCCGCCTCTTCTGCAGTCGCATGAGCGGTATGACCCTCCTGCCATAAGAACTCTCTGGAGCGCAGGAAAGGACGGGTAGTCTTCTCCCAGCGCACAACGGAACACCACTGGTTGTAAACGCGTGGAAGATCGCGGTAGGAATGGATATCATTTGCATAAAAATCACAGAATAAGGTCTCGGAAGTGGGCCGGACACAGAGACGCTCCTGCAGCGGGTCCAGTCCGCCGTGGGTTACCCATGCAACCTCCGGCGCAAAGCCCTCTACATGATCCTTTTCCTTTTCCAGAAGGCTTTCCGGAATGAACATCGGCATGTATACGTTCTGTACGCCGGTCTCTTTAAAGCGGCGGTCCAGCTCATGCTGGATATTTTCCCAGATTGCATATCCGGCCGGTTTGATTACCATACAGCCCTTTACGCTGGTATAATCGCAAAGCTCTGCTTTCTTTACTACGTCTGTGTACCACTGGGCGAAATCCACGTCCATGGATGTGATGGATTCTACCATCTTCTTGTCCTTTGCCATGACAAATTCTCCTTTTCCTGAAGTTAATATAATATATCGGAACAGTTACGATATAATAACGTATCGGATACAGCCGGCCAGGCAGCCGGAAAACGGAAGAGCCTCAATTATAAAAATCAAAAAGCCATCCGTTCCCTGTATCCAAACAAGGGACCGAACAGCTTCGGCGGTACCACCCTATCTTCAATTCCAGCCAGACTGCCGGCCGGTTACCGGTCCGTAATCTTCTGAAATCACGCTTCATTCTCCTCCGTTAACGCCGGATTACGCCGTGCTTTCTTCGCTGCTGCGCCTGATTTCAGACACATACACTTCCTCACACAGGGCTCCAAGGCCGGTTCAGGCTGCAGGGACCGAAAAGCCTTTCACCAGACGGCTCTCTCTCTGAACGGTATCCATCCTTACTAATCCTCTTCAACGCCATTTGTTTTGTAGATAGATTGTACGCTAAAAACCTGCGTTTGTCAATCCGGGAGTTTACGCGATTTATGCAGTTTTCTCTTAGTTTTCTCTTTTTTGCAGATGATACTCATTAAAATTATGTAAATTTTTGGAATTTATATAGATTTTATCGCCCTATCATGTTATACTATATCTGCTGTTGACTCTTTCCAGCAGGAAGGAGGTGTTGGCGTGAGCTGTTTACCAGATTTTCTTATCTCTGTCATGGCAAGTGTACCCGAGGGCATTCGTGAACTCATGTGCTTCGCACGGGTATGTTAAGGTATAGTCGGTCATTACATATGCAAATGGTTAGACGGAGGTAAATAGCAGCAGTTAGCCTTGGTTAGCCTACCAGAAAAGGGCAAAATGAAACGCCGGGAAGCTGCAACTTCCCGGCGTTTCGATTGTGTTGGTGTGATTTGTTTACCTTTTCTCGGTTGCTATTATATTACACCATCAGGAGCAGAATGTCAAGGATTTTCGATGTTTTATCGCCCTTCACATTTTCATTAAAACAATGTAAATTTTTGGAATTTATGTAGATTTTATCGCCCTGTCATGTTATACTATACCTGCTGTTGACTCTTTCCAGCAGGAAGGAGGTGTTTCCATGCTTGATTGGTCAGATTTCCTTCTCTCCGTCATGGCAAGCGTTATCGGTTATTACATATGCAAATGGTTAGATGGAGACAGGTAGCGACAGTTAGCCTTGGTTAGCCTACCAGAAAAGGGCAAAATGAAACGCCGGGAAGTAAGCCCCTTCCCGGCGTTTCGATTGTGTTTCCCAGCTTGATTGGTCTTTCCTGGTTGCTATTATATTACACCATCAAAAGCAGAATGTCAAGGAGTTT
>JAUNPZ010000132.1 GCA_030536455.1 Lachnospiraceae bacterium
CTTTAACCCCTTAATCATTTTCCACTCATCTTCTAAAATAGACATTAAAATATCATCAGCGTATTTATCTCCATCCATAATGGAATCTCTTAATATTCCCTCTCTTTTAAACCCAGCTTTTAGATATACTTTTTCTGCTCGTGGATTAAATGAATATACATCCAATTCCAAACGATGTAACTTTAATTCCTCAAATACAAAATCACGAGTAATTTCAGTTGCCCAAGTACCAATCCCATGACCTCGCTCGGTGGAATGATAAATCCCAATGCGAAAATTTGCACATCGTAAATCCCAGTCTATTTCATTTATGACACTTTCTCCTATAATTACACCATCTGGAGATATAATCAAAAAGAAAACTCTTTCATCATCTTCAAGAGACCTCAGAAAAAAAGAGTCCACTTCTTCTTTCGTAAATACTTCCTTACAACCAGTCAATCGTGCTACTTCTTTATCAAGAGGACAATAATTTTGTTCAAAATAATCATTCATATCTTCCACTTGTGCTAATCGCATAATAAATCCATCTTTTTCCCACACAAGATTTTTGTTCATTGTAAGTTCCTCCTCAAATTCATAATTATCGAATTCCCCACCTTCTTGAACTTTCGTTCAAGAAGTATCCCTCGCTTTCAGCTCGGTCAATTCATGTTTTTTACTCAGTCATTCATCCCAACAATCTGGACTTTAAGCATCCGTTACAATTCTTTCACCATTTGCATTTCTCTATAATGCTTATCCAAAAATGTATATTCTATCTCTTTGACTTCCGTAAAACCGATAGAAGAATACATTTTTCGTGCTATGGAATTTTCTAAAGACACGCTGATATATAGCTTATCTGCATTATGACTATTTTTGATATAATCAAAAAATGCTAACACAGCCTGTTTCCCATAACCTTTTCCTTGGAATTGTTTGCCAATCATAAAGCGGCTCATAGACCAGCCTGGTAAAGTATCATCATAGTCATACAGAAGAAAACCAACCATTGTTTTTTTGTCATAGATTCCCAAAACATATAGTCCATCTTCATATGCAGCTTCCACTAATGACTGTTTATTATCTGCAACAAACTCTGTCTGACTATCCTCAACCGTTAATGCTATACAATCCCAATAGTTCGTTTTATTTATTTCTTTAAATTCCATTATGATCTCCTTATCAACTTCAAGATTATGCAAGTCCCCGCTGCCCGCAAAGATTTTGTATGAAAGTCTGCCATTTTCACTTTTTATCTCTGTTTCCATTCGGTCAAGTTTATTTCACCGTGTTCCTCCCTGCATCGCGTTCTGAAGATAATCCAATGCAATATCCATCGCCGTGATCAGTCTGAAAAATCTTGTATCGGTTCCGCTTCCCTCTTTTGTATGGCTGATTCCGGTTGTACTTTTATTCTTTATGGACGTAATCTGTACGATGGCTTTTTCCAGTTCGTCCTTCGTATACACATTCTCCTGCTCCGCCAGCAGTGCTTTTACAATGTATAACGCTTTAATCCGGTTCCTGGACAATGATAACTGCGGGGAACCTTCTTTCAATTTTGGCTGTATCTTCTCACAATTCGCAATAGATGACTCTATGATTTTCCGTGTTTCCTGGATCTGCTGACTTGTATAATTGTTCATTTTCATTCTCTCTTCACAATTTTTTCGACATTTTTATTATACTCTGAATCTCCTTTATGTGACAACTATATTTCCCATGAATATACAGCGCTGGCAGCCGGTTTCATAAACATCTTTTGTTCATGTAACCGGCTGCCAGCGCCGTCTTTCTGCATTCTGATTCGATTATTCACTAAACCGCTATTTTTTCATATCCCATGACATATCCCAAAATGCAAGTTCATATCTGGAACAGGTCACGAAAATATCAGCCAGATGAGCAATCTGCTCCTCCGTATAATTCTTTGTCAGCTTCTCTAATGTATCAAGAAGAATCTTATTTTCTTCCGCATACCGCTCGGAAGCATATCCCTTCACCCACTCGCCGTAAAAATCATGTTCTGCCGCAAGCGGATTATTTGCCACCATCTTCTTTGCTATGACTTCATAGCTGTATGCACAGGAAAGGATTGCCGTCAGAATCTCTGCTTCTCCCTCCTCGTATGCAACCCGAAGCATATAAGATGTGTAAGAGAGATTGTCAAGAGAACGAAGCGTGGCCGCCAGCTCTTCCTGCGTTACCGCAAACTTTCCCATATAACCTCTGTGAATATCCATCTCCCCGCCGGTCAGGACATTGATGTAGCCGGAGAACAGGCGGGTGGTTTCCAGACTTTTCGCTTTTGCAATGCCGATGGCAAAGGATTTTGCATAATCCTCCAGATAAAGATAATCCTGGATGATATAGTACCGGAATTTCTCCCGTTCCAGAGTTCCATTCTGAATCCCTAAAACAAATGGATGTTCATTGTACCGGGTCCAGATTTCTTTTGTGGCCTCTAATAAGCGCTCGGTTGTATTTCCCATAATCATATCCTCACCTTCATGACCGGATTCATTGCCGCTTCATCTGCGGAATTCCCCGTCTATATCAAACATATGGTCCAGAGGGCCGGAGCCATGCCCTAAATCAAGCATACTGGCCAGCGCGCCGGAGATATACGCCTTGGCGCGTTCGATGGACTGCTCCAGAGAATAGCCCTTTGCCAGATTGGACGCGATGGCGCTGGACAGGGTGCAGCCGGTTCCATGGGTGTTCGGATTATGAATCCGTTTTCCGCCAAACCAGGTATATTTTCCATCTGCGTAAAGCAGGTCATTGGCATCATTGACACTGTGGCCGCCCTTGCATAATACGGCACAGTGATAGGTGTCACCGATGTATTTTGCGGCCTGTTCCATCTCTTCTTTTGATGTAATCTTCATCCCGGAAAGAATCTCCGCCTCCGGAATATTCGGTGTAATCACCGCTGCCAGAGGAAGCAGTTTTTCCTTCATCCGGTTCACTGCACGGTCCTCCGAAAGAACCGAGCCGCTTGTTGCCACCATAACCGGGTCCACCACGATATTGACCGCGTGATAGGCGTTCAGGCGTTCCGCAATTACCTCTACCAAATCCGGCGAGGAAACCATGCCGATCTTCACGGCATCCGGGCGGATATCCTCGAATACCGCGTCAATCTGCTTTCTTAAAAATTCCGGAGTCACCTCCATAATCGCTGTTACACCGGTTGTGTTCTGCGCGGTCAGAGCCGTAATCGCGGTCATCGCGTATACACCATTCATGGTCATGGTTTTTAAGTCTGCCTGAATGCCGGCGCCTCCGCAGGAATCGCTTCCTGCGATTGATAATGCTGTTTTCATAATCGTTCTCCTTGTCTTATCAGCAATTTTTTATAAAGCGGCAGAGAGTGGTGCCCCCGGTCTGCCGCTGCTTCAGGGAATTCAGCTCCATTTTATCGTTTCATCGGCTGTCCCCCATATCTGCGTCCATTCTCCCTCTGATTCTTTATCGTAAACTCCCACCACATAAAAGCCTGCATGCTTCGCAGTCCGAACGGCATACAGCACATCTTCATAAACCGCCGTCTCCTCCGGTGCTGCCTGGAATCTGCGGGCAGCCTCCAGGTAGATTTCCGGCTCCCGCTTGCTGGTATTCATGCTTTCACAGGAAAGCATAAAATCAAAATACGATAAAACCCCAAGGCGTTCCAGACACGCCACCATCAGAGGTTCCGCCGTTGCCGATGCCACGCACATCCGTACACCGGATTCCTTCAGCTTCTGCAGATATTCCTTCACTCCATGTTTCAATGGAATATCCTTTTTGTAATGCTCATCCATCATACCGTTCATCTCATAGGCAATACTCCCGGCACTGCCCGGCAGCGAAAAACGGGTTCTGAAATACTCTGCCGATTCGCTCATGGTCATGGCCGCGATTTCCTTCATGACGATTCCAATCTCTTTTTCTGCGTCATCCTTTTCCATATCCCGGTAAATACCTTTCGACTCAAGATACTCACGCCCAAGATTATTCCAAATTCCCATAGAGTCGATCAGCGTTCCGTCCATGTCAAAAATCGCAAACCGTTTATTCATTTCCCTCTACCATCTCTTTTGCAAGTGCCAGCAGTCCGGCCGCCGCCTTTCCCGGATCCTCTGCGGCAAAAATGGCGGAAACCACAGCAACGCCGTCCACCCCGCTGCCCTGAAGCTGCATGATATTCTTTTCAGAAATACCACCGATGGCAACGGTGGGAACGTCCACCGCATCACAGATTGCCCGGAGCATTTCAGCGGACATATTGTCTACATCCAGCTTTGTGGAGGTGTTGAATACCGAACCAAGGCCGAGATAATCGGCCCCATTTTTCACTGCTTCAACTGCTTCCTCCACCGTATGTGCGGACACGCCGATTATCATGCTGTCACCCACACGGCTGCGGACATCGGAGGCAACCATGTCCTCCTGCCCCACATGGATGCCGTCTGCGCCGCATTTTACGGCAATCTCTACATTGTCGTTGATAATGAACGGAACGTGATATTCCCGGCAGAGCCTTCCAATCTCCATCGCTTCCTTCAGGAATGTTTCCTCGTCTAATTCCTTTTCCCGAAGCTGGACGCAGGTAACGCCGTTTTTAAGGGCCGCCTCCACCTGCTCGTACAGGCTCATCTTCCCTGTCCATGCCCGGTCGGTCACGGCATAGAGCAGCATCCAGTTTTTATCGCACTTCATATCTTGCACCTCTTTCTAATTCCTCCGGAGTAAGATTGTACACCGCATCAATGATATAATTTCGGTAGCTGGAATTGCCGTCCAGCCCGCTCATCCGCAGCCTTGCCTTCTCTCCGCAAAGACCCATCGCACAGACCGCAGCAGCCACAGCCTCCAGCACATGGTCCGGATTTGCGGTTATGTAGGCTGCCGTCATGGCGGAAAGCTGGCATCCGGTTCCGGTAATCTTACTCATATCCGCATGGCCGTTTCGGATACAATACGCTTTTTTTGCATCTGTCACAATGTCGATGGCGCCGGTAATCGCAATCACGGCTCCGGTCTTTTTCGAAAATTCCTTTGCAAATGCCACGGCCTGATCCAGAGTATCCTCTGTAACCGAATCGGCCACATCTGCATCCACGCCCTTCGTCTTTCCGCTTCCAAGCGCCAGGGTTTTCATCTCGGAGATATTTCCTCTTATTACCGAAAAATCCACTTCCTCCAGAAGCTTAAGCGCCGTATCGGTCCGGAGCGCCGATGCGCCCGCGCCAACCGGGTCAAGCACAACCGGGTGCCCCAGCTCATTTGCCTTTCTGCCGGCCGCCAGCATAGCCGGAATGGTCCGCTGATTCAGCGTGCCGATATTGATATTCAGGCCGCCGCAGATGGAGGTAATCTCCTCCACCTCCCCGATATCGTCCGCCATGATCGGAGAGCCGCCGCAGGCCAGCAGGATATTGGCACAGTCATTGACAGTAACATAATTGGTGATATTGTGAATCAGAGGAGTGGTCTGACGCACCTGTTCAAGCATTTCACGAAACATATTTTCAATCCTTTCCCGTAACCGTTATGGTCAGCTTCTTATGCATTTATTTTTTATACATCTGCCCCTTATTGATTGGTCTGGAGCTGCATCGTGGTCAGCGCACCGGTCTTCTCTAACGAATAGAGCAGGACGCCGGACATAACCGCGCCTCCGGCCGTTGAAACAAAAAATGGAATGATATATGCATAAAATGCGATGCTTCCGGCGCTCTGTCCCATCAAGAGTATGGCAACCGGATATGCACACAGGCCCCCTAATACCGCCGTTCCGAATACCTCAGCAAGCAGGGTTGGGAATATCTGCTTTACCTTCTGATACATCAGTCCGCACAGCAGCGCTCCGAACATACTGCCCGGAAATGCCATCAGACTTCCAAGCCCGAACAGATTGCGGATAAGACTGGCACAGAAAGCAACCGCCACACCATAACCAGGGCCTAACAGCACGGCACAGATAATATTTACCATGTGCTGTACCGGCGCACATTTGCTCCCGAAAACGGGAAATGAGAATAAACTGCCTGCAACCGCAACCGCGCAGAGGATACCTGCAACTACTAACTTTTGAACATTTGTCTTCTTCATAATAATCTCCTTTGAAATAATCAGAGAAACGGCATCAAACAGCGTCGCTTCCCCTTTTTATCGGTCAGGGCATAGGAATGCCCGGAAGTTCGGTCGAAACTTACTGGTTTCCTCTCACGCCGGAACACGGCTTCCCATCGCTGTTATACAAAAACACAGGGCGCTCCCCCTTGTTTCGCCACGGACTGACCGTGAATGCCGTCATCACATCCTTTCAAAGAAATAAAAAAATCGGAGACACCTGACCCGGTGACTCCGAAAGAATATCCTATCCATTCCTACGTCGGCATTATCCGAATCAGGTTCATGGGTCGAAGGTTGTACCTTCCTCTCAGCCTGTCCTACAAGCTCCCCTTAAGCAATTATTATACCGCTCATCTGCAAAAAAGCAAGTGATATCCGAAATATATTTTTTCAGGTATTTTTGTTTCCAAAGGTTGACGCCGCTATATATCCGATAATGTGACTTGGCTTATCCGTAATAAACATAAAAAGCATACAAAGCATGATCAAAATCGTCATCGCGTTGCTTTTTGAGTCTAAAAAAGTTCCCATCAACGTACCAATTGCCAGAATTGGCGCCATAGCAAGATAAAACGAAATCAGCGTATATTTTTTGTGATATTTCAGGAAAACGTTCACATATATATTGCACAGTACAAACACGATAAATAACATGACATATTCCTGCGTGAAAAAAGAATGCCCCCAAAATAGCAATGCAATGAAAGAGATGAGTCCGGTAAGCAGCATTCCTCCAAAAGAAAAGGCTTTAAACAACTGGAAATTGTATAAATCAAAGCACTGCAGAAAACACCCGTGCGCCTGTCCGTTTATATAACTCCTTCATTCCGCTTTCTTCGCATTCTTCTGCCGCCATAAAACCAGGCCGCCCACCCTCTTTTTCAAAGGTGGTGTTATCTGCCCATTTTCATTACATGAACGGTAACAGAAAATTGTTCATTTCCAGGCATTTTTCCTGTTAATGTCTCAACAATCTGAAATCCAGCGGAGGAATAGAGAGAAATGGCCGGGGAGTTCCCTCTTAACACTTCAATACTTACTTTGGTCCCAACCCTGTGAAGCGCAAAATCAATAAGACTCCTGCCGATTCCTTTACGGGAATAATTAACATCAACATACAGCCATGCTATTTCTTCTTTATTAAACGCAATAAATCCTGCTGCAATACCACCATATTCAGCAACATATACCTCATAAGAAAACAAATCTTCTTCCAACGCAGCTATGGATAGCGGTACAAATGCCGCGGACAGGCCGGCTAAAGACAACTCATTTTTACGAGCCGGATCATGTATTTCTGTTAAACGTTTAAAATCGGCTTCTTCGTAAAGGCGAATTTGTATATCGCCC
>JAUNPZ010000017.1:0-28634 GCA_030536455.1 Lachnospiraceae bacterium
GGGCAGAGCGGCACATGACATTGACTTCCTGCTTCGCAGGCGCTATAATAAATTGAGCATTATTCAGCGTGTGCGAAAGGAGAGCTGACATGGCAAGAAAAGCAGCAGCCGACGGAGGAAAACGGGAACAGATTGCAGCAGCGGCATTGGAATGTTTTTTGGAAAAGGGTTATGACGGCACATCGGTCCGCTCGATTATGAAAAAGGCCGGTGGTGAAATTGGTCTGTTTTATTACTACTTCCAAAGCAAGGACGACGTATTTGAGAAAGCGCTGGAGCTTTTCTTCAGCGGCTACCAACGGGATTTCGCAGAAATCGCGGACAGCGTGTACCGCGATCCGTTTCGCGCATTGACCCGCTTTTTTAAATACATGCAGGAGGAAACGATTCGATTCCGGGAGCGTTATGCGGACAAGATCCATCGGACCGTTCGCTGGGCAATACGGGAGCGCACGCTTACGATCGTTACTCCGTATATCCGGGAGATTCTTGGAGTTGTCGCGGAATTAGGCGCCAGGCTGCCTCTGGATATCGATGTGGCTGCCGTTATGCTGGCGCATGGGGTTGGCAGTATGATTCTTCATGAGGACAGCTGCTGGATGGAGAACCGCATAGTCGAGGTAAAAAAAGCAGTTCATCTGATTCTGGGAACCAGCTTGGAGCAGGCCGAGCTTTTGTTTCCGGTGTACCCGGACAAGGAGGAGGCTGCATCCATAGCCGATCTTGCACAGGCAATGCAGGAATATTATCCCGGATTTGAACGGGAGGATTTTGTACAGCAGATAGCGGAGAAGCTGGAGAAGAAGGAAGTCCTTGCGATTCGTTATCAGGGAAGCATCGGGGGCTGTATCGCCTTTTCCCATGAGCGAAGGGAAATCGATTTTCTGGCGGTAAGACCGGACTGCCGGAAGCGGGGCGTTGCAATGCACTTGCTGATTACCGCCATGGCAGAGTTTCCTGCGGATACGGAGCTTTCTGTGGTGACTTACCGGGAGGGCGATCCTCTTGGCGCGGCAGCCAGGTGCCTCTACCGGAAGCTGGGTTTTCGGGAGGGGGAACTGCTGACCGCGTTTGGATATCCGTGTCAGCGATTCGTCGGAACTGCACCGGCGAATGTTCTGGAGTCCAGGAAACTTCCATGTGTTGATTCAGAGTATGAAAATGCCTGTCATTATGATATGATGAGAGAGGAAGGGGGACTTACCAATGCAAAATGAAAAATACATGATCTTATGCATCGCCGGCCAGTCGAATGCGGTCGGCTACGACGAATCCTATGTGCCGGAGGACTACCTGCAGCAGTTTCGGAGAGAACGGATCCGCCAGTTAGGACTTTACGGGGAGGATAATTTAAAGGTGATTCCGCTTGGCGTCTGCGCCCAGAGCTACCAGGACCTGCGCCCGTATTCGAACCCGGAGAATCCGGCGCCGAACCTGGGAACGAAGGGAATCCATCTGCCGCTGGCGGACCTGCTGCTGGAGGAGATACCGGAGGATTATAAGATTCTGGTGCTTTCCTGCGCCTACGGCGGATGCGGATTTACGGTTGGAGAGACGGGGTCCTATGTGAAAGAGGAGATGCGCCCGGCACCCGGAATCCTGAAGTGGGGTGTGGAATCCCCATTTTATCTGGGGATGAAGGACCGGATTTCCTACGCACTGGATCAGAATCCGGAAAATCAGTTCCTTGGCGTGGTGTGGATTCAGGGCGAGCATGACAATGGAGACGGCAGAGGCCAGATTGCCGGATTTGAACGGATGACAGAAGATTTTCTGGAAGATTTTAAGACGCACTATCCGGGACGCGTCTATCGGGGCGACTGGAACCGGGATGTGTGGTACAACGTGGAGACTGTGTCCTACTGGTATTCGGTGGGCGACTGTCCGATGATCTGGGAGCATTACCGGGAGTGGAATCCGGCTACCTATGTGGAGATTCCCCGCACCACGGATTCCAACGAGGTAAATGGAACCGGGCTGACCGCGTCGATTCGCGGGGCGCATTTTGGAAATAATGCGTATATCCGGGTAGTGGCTCCGAATGTGGCGGCGAAAATGAAAGAAAACTGGGGCAGATGATTCTGCCCCAGGGCTTACATATGTTTCTGCAGCAAAACGCGGAAGAACAGCAGCAAAAGTGCGAATACTGCGCTTACCGCCAGCAGGGTTTTCATAATCGTAAGGCTGACAAAGGCACAGGCGATTATGCCAAGATAGAGCAGCAGGAACATACCGTAGCCGGCATAGGCCCAGCTTCGGAGTCCCAGAAGCCGGTTCCGCTCATCGGTTTCAAAAATCTCCCGCTTTTTCCTGGAATCTGCATGCTTCAGGTAACTGTAGTTTTTGTAAATGGTAATCAGGCCGGCAGCAATCAGTCCGCCGCCTATTCCGGAGAAGAAGCCGCGTGTAAAGTCCTGGTGGCCTTCCTCCAGATACAGGACCGGAATCTCACCGTGAGTCAGAAATACAATAAGAAGGGACAAAAGTCCCAGCAGTACGAACCCTGCGGCCAGCCAGATGCGGAGCTGGCATTTTTTTTTGAAATCAACAGGCTGATTTCCAAGAATCTGATTGAATATCATACACGTTCCTCCTCCTCAAACAGAAAAATTTCTTCAATGGTGCTGCCGAAATAGCTGGCGATTTTGTGAGCCAGCAGCAGGGATGCGTTGTATTTCCCATTTTCCAGGGAAATAATCGTCTGTCTGGTGACACCCACTGCTTCCGCCAGGTCCTCCTGACGGATCCGGCGTTCCTTGCGAAGCTCCTGAATTCGATTTTTCATCCGTCACTCCTTTTTGAAAGTCTGCCGTCTGTCCGGCGGCAGACAGGTTTACTTGAAATGTAAAGTTCCTATTACATTTTTGAGTATAGTCTGCTTTACATGAAATGTCAAGGGGATTTTACATATAAATTCTGTGTTTTTACGCTTTCCCGGATGACCAGCCGGTTTTTTAACTCCAGATCCGGGGGACGGACTCCGTCCTCGATATAATGCATCAGCATGCGGGCGCCTTCCACCGCAATCTGGTAAGCGTTTCGTTCCACACTGGTCAGCTGGAGGTCGGCATATCTTGGAAGCTCCAGGTTATCGTAGCCGATCAAAGACACATCTTTCGGGACCTGGAGACCGCGGCGGGCCAGCGCATTCTTGGCGCCGACGGCCATCTCGTCATTGAAGCAGAGCAGGGCGGTCAGGCCGGGATGTTGGTTCATAAGCTGATTGGCTGCCTGATAGCCGCTGCGGTACCGGTAATTGCCATAGGCAACCGGAAACTGGTCATGGGAGAGCCCATGCTCCTTTACTGCCTGGATCCAGCCGAAATGGCGGAGCAGCGTGGCTTCCAGATTCGGCGGCCCTTCGATGATGCCGATGTGCCGGTGGCCGCAGTCCAGCAGGTAGGACATGGCATCCTTCATTCCGCCCTGTTCATCTGTGGTCACAACCGGGATATCAATGGGAACCCGGCGGCTGATGGCCACCATCGGAATTTCCAGGGAAGCCGCCTCCTCCAGAAAATCCAGGTCCATGTCCCACTGCGACATGATCAGCAGCCCGTCATACTGACTGGGGTTTAAGGAACCGGCTTCGTGCTGGTCGATGCCCTTTACTGCAATCTGATAGCGCTTTTCGATGGCGCTGTATGCCCCGGTGAGAACGCTGTGCAGAACATAAGGGGAGGTGGATTGGCTGATGGTAGAAAAATACAGGCCGATCATATAAGATTTTGCGTGACGCAGATGCAGGGCAGCCTGATTCGGCGCATAACCCATGGCGCGGGCCAGCGCGATGATTTCTTCTTTTTTCTGTGGCTTTACGGGACCGCTTCCGGTTAATGCACGGGAAACCATGGAGCGGGAGACGCCGGCTTTTGCTGCAATATCGGTAATTGTAACGGCCATGTGATGCCCTCCTTGCTGCGGATTTGTTTGGATTTTTGCTCATATTACGTTTTATCATATCATATTTCCGGGAGAATGTCAGTGCATCTGCCGGTTGTTTTTCTATGGGGAAAGAAAGAAGGAGCGGGGAACAAGGAGCCGGGATGTGCACTGAAACACAAAAAGTGAAACGGTTCTCACTTTTTGATGAAAATAATAGGAATACTACACAGAAAAGTGAAATTATCAGAGATTATTATCGTAAAACATAGATAAATAGAACAATAACAGAATGAAAACACAAAAACAGGAAAGAAAAATATGGTTAAAGTGTATAATTTTATTGTACATAATTGTATAAAATTAACCTTTCGATTTCATGCGATTGTGTTACTATATAGGTATGTAAGCACTTACGTCTTTTCGATGCCGGACAGCAGAAGGCAGGCATTTTTAAGGCAGTGCGGAACGAATCACTTGCAGACTGATTTCAGAAAGGGAGAAGCTTATGAAGAAAAGAACAGAAAAGGCGCTGGCGCTGAGCCTGGCCGCAGTAATGGGATTGTCACTGGCAGGATGCGGAGGCGGACAAAGCACCACCCAGACCACCGCGGCAGCCGAGACGAAGAAGGAGACCCAGGCCGCAGAGGCGGAGTCCAAGGAGACGGCGGCAGCCGAGACAACTGCTGCGGAAGCGGCGGCTTCCACAGAGCCGGTAACGCTGCGTCTGTCCTGGTGGGGCGGAGACTCCAGACATGAAGCGACAGAAAACGCGGTAAAGGCATTTATGGAGAAGTATCCGAACATTACCGTAGACTGCGAGTACGGTGCATGGTCCGGCTGGGAGGAGAAGCAGTCCTTAAATATCCTCAGCGGAGAGTGCGCGGATGTGATTCAGATTGGCTCCAACTGGGTGCATGATTATGCGAAAGGCGGCGAATCCTACTACGATTTGTACCAGCTTAAGGACGTAATTGATTTATCCCAGTTCCCGGAGGAAAAGCTGAAATTAAATGAAGTAAACGGAAAGCTGATGGCGATTCCGATTTCTCTGACCGGACGTCTGTTCTACTGGAACAAGACTACCTTTGATGAGATTGGCTGCCCGATTCCGACCGATGAGGCATCCCTGCTGGCAGCAGGCGCCGCGTTTAAGGCATATGACGAGGACTATTATCCGCTGGCTCTCGGCGAGTATGATCGGATGATTTTCATGGTATATTATCTGGAATCCAAGTACGGAAAAGACTGGGTAACGGACGGCAAGATGAATTACACCGAGGAAGAGGTAAAGGAAGGCCTGGAATTCATGAACAAGCTGGAGGCTGAGCATGTAATTCCTTCGATTGCTACCATTGCCGGTGATATGGCAGATTCTCTGGATAAGAATGCAAAATGGATTGACGGCAAGTACGCAGGTCTGATGGAGTGGGATTCCGCAGTCAGCAAGGTAAAAGAGGCGATGGAAGGCAGCGTAAACAAGCCGGGACAGGAGTTTGTGATTGGTGAATTCATTAACTTCGGCGAGTATCAGGGCGGATTTACGAAGATTTCCATGGATTTTGCGATTAAGGCATCCACGGAGCATCCGAAGGAAGCGGCGCTTCTGTTAAATTATCTGTTAAATGACCCGGAGGGCGTGGAAATCTGCTCGACCGAGCGCGGCGTTCCCTGTTCCAAGGTAGCCATTGCCCATCTGAATGAGAAGGAGCTGGGCAATGCGATGGTAAAGGAAGCCAATGCCAAGGTTCTGGACTACAGCAAGTTCACCCAGGATGCGCAGTTCGACAACAGCGAACTGAAGGCGAATCCGGATGGATTATATTACAAGGTATTTGGACGTCTGAGCGCAGGCGAGATAACTCCGGAAGAGGGCGCAAAGGCGATGTGCGAAGGCATTACCACAATTCTGGAGGAGTAATGTAATACAAGACAGGAGAGGGCAGCATGAAAATGATAACCTGGGAAATTCCCGTAAACAGAGAACAGATTGGATATGAAAAAAGGACTCCGGCAGCATCGATTACCGGGTATCTTCTGGATGCCATCAGCGTGGCCCCGGACCGGAAGCGGCCGGCCGTGATCATCTGTCCGGGAGGCGGCTATGAGCATCTGTCAGACCGGGAGGGAGAACCGGTGGCGCTTCAGATGACTGCCATGGGATATCATGCCTTCGTGCTCCGCTACAGTCTGGCTCCGGACCATTTTCCGACCGCGCTGATGGAGCTGGCCTCTGCCGTTGCAGAGGTCCGGGCGCGGTCCGGGGAATGGGGAATTGATTCGAAGCGGATTCTGGTATGTGGATTTTCCGCAGGCGGCCATCTGGCAGGAAGCCTGGGCGCGTTCTGGAACCGGGAGTTTCTGTACCGGCCCCTGGGAAGGGAGCCGGAACAGATCAGGCCGGACGGAATGATACTGGGGTATCCGGTGGTTACAGCCGGAGCGCTGGCCCATCGTGGCTCCGTACAAAATCTTTTGGGTGAAAAGGCGGAGGATGCAGCCTGGCTGGAACAGGTTTCCTTGGAAAAGCAGGTGGGTCCCCACACCCCGAAAACCTTTCTGTGGCATACGGCCTCGGACCAGTCGGTTCCGGCGCTAAACAGCATGCTGCTTGCCGGAGCGCTGCTGGAGCAGGGAGTGAATGTAGAGTTTCACCTGTATCCGGCTGGCTGCCACGGCCTGTCCCTGGCGACGGCGGAGGTGTCTGGACCGGACGGCCGGTACGAGGAGCCTCAGTGCCAGAGCTGGATTTCCTTTCTGAAGATTTGGATGGAACATTTTGAAGCCTAATCCTGGAAGGTCTTCAGCGCATCCAGCGTATTCTGAATCAGCTCGTCTAACGTCCATCCCAGCATCTCGGCGCCCTGCTCGATGACCTCTCTGGAGCATCCGGCAGCAAAGCCCTTGCTTTTAAATTTCTTTTTCACCGATTTTAATTCCAAATCCTGCACGCTCTTCGACGGGCGCATCAGCACGGCGGCGCCGATTAATCCGGTTAATTCGTCTACAGCGAACAGGACCTTTTCCATCTCATGTTCCGGCTTGATGTCCACCGTCAGTCCGTAGCCGTGGCTTGCGGTCGCGTGGATGATCCGCTCCTCTACGCCGTGCGCTCTCATGATCTCCTGGGATTTGATGCAGTGTTCTTCCGGAAACTGCTCGAAATCCAGGTCATGGAGCAGGCCGACGATTCCCCAAAAGTCAGTTTCCTCTTCATAGCCCAGCTTCTGGGCAAAATATCTCATGGTGTTTTCCACAACCTGGGCGTGCTCTAAATGAAACGCGTCCTGATTGTATTCGGTTAATAAAGACCAGGCTTCTTCTCTTGTCATAGTGATTCTCCTTTATGTGTCATGTTTCTGCCGGATGGGCCCTTCGGCCGCGGGCAGAGGCGGTGCTATGGTAAAGTATACATCGGCATGGACGGAGACGCAAGTGGGGGACGAAAGCAAATTCTCTTGTCAATCTCTTTTCTTTTATGATATCCTAGTATCAGCAATAAAAACGGGTGTTCCGTTGCGAATAAAGAAGAATTGGAATCGGGTAATAAAGAATGAAAAAATTAGCAATTGGCATGCTGGCCCATGTAGATGCAGGGAAAACCACCCTGTCTGAAGGGCTGTTATATATCAGCGGAAGTATCCGGAAGCTGGGCCGGGTGGATTATGGCGACGCCTTTCTGGATACGGATGAGATGGAGCGGGCAAGGGGAATTACGATTTTCTCCAAGCAGGCGGAATTTGCCACGGAGCATATGGAGGTGACTCTGTTAGATACGCCGGGACATGTGGATTTTTCAGCGGAGATGGAGCGGACTCTTCAGGTGCTGGACTATGCGGTTCTGGTTATCAGCGGAGCGGACGGGGTTCAGGGCCATACGCTGACGCTGTGGAAGCTTCTGAAGCGGTATGGGATTCCGGTGTTCCTTTTTATCAATAAGATGGACCAGCCGGGGACGGACCGGGAGCAGCGGATGGAGGAGCTTCAGAACCGGCTGGACGAGCGGTGTGTGGATTTTACGGCCAGTGAAGGGGAGGGAGCAGACCGGGAGACCTTCCTGGAGAACGTCTCCATGTGCGATGAGGCGCTGCTGGAACGGTATCTGGAGAGCGGCCGGATTGAGACGGAGGAAATCCGGGAGCTGGTGGCAGAGCGCCGGGTATTTCCCTGCTTTTTCGGTTCTGCGCTGAAGATGAGCGGCGTGGAGGAGTTCCTTAGAGGGCTGGAGCGGTATACGAAAAGCCGGAGCTATCCGGCGGAATTTGCCGCAAAGGTATTTAAAATCTCCAGAGATGACCAGGGCAACCGTCTGACTTATCTGAAGGTGACGGGCGGGAGCCTGAAGGTGAAGGAGCTGCTGACCGGATTTTCAAAGGAATCCGGCGGGGAGGCGGAGAGCTGGCAGGAAAAGGTAAACCAGATCCGGATTTACTCCGGCGCAAAGTTTGAAACCGTGAACGAAGCCAAAGCCGGGACCATCTGTGCCGTGACGGGACTTGGCAGAACCTATGCGGGCCAGGGGCTGGGCGCGGAGGAGGAAGCGGACATGCCGGTTCTGGAGCCGGTGCTTTCCTACGAAATCCGGCTTCCGGAGGACTGCGAGGTTCATCCGATGCTGGTAAAGCTCCGCCAGCTGGAGGAGGAAGAGCCCCTGCTGCATATTGTGTGGCGGGAGGAGCTGAATCAGATTCACGCCCAGCTTATGGGTGAGGTGCAGATTGATATCCTGAAGAACCAGATCCGGGAGCGGTTCGGCGTGGATGTGGAGTTTGGAGCAGGAAATATCGTATATAAGGAAACCATTGCAGAGCCGGTGGAGGGCGTAGGCCATTTTGAGCCGCTGCGCCACTATGCGGAGGTTCATCTTTTGCTGGAGCCGGGGGAGAGGGGAAGCGGACTGCAGTTTGCTTCCTGCTGCAGTGAGGATGTGCTGGACCGGAACTGGCAGAGGCTGATTCTGACCCATCTGGAGGAGAAGGAGCATAAGGGTGTGCTGACCGGCTCGGCAATTACGGATATGCGGATTACGCTGACGGCCGGGCGGGCCCATCAGAAGCACACGGAGGGCGGCGATTTCCGACAGTCCACCTACCGGGCGGTGCGCCAGGGACTGAAAAAGGCGGAGAGCGTGCTGCTGGAGCCGTATTATGAGTTTCGGCTGGAGCTTCCGCAGGAGATGGTGGGACGGGCGATGACGGACATCCAGAAGATGAGCGGAAGCTTTGAGACACCGGAAATCGATGGGGAGACGGCCGTCCTGACGGGCAGCGCGCCTGTGGTGGAGATGCGCGGCTATCAGACGCAGGTGGTGGCATACACCAAGGGCCTGGGACGGCTGTTCTGCACGATGAAGGGATATGAGGCCTGCCATAATGCGGAGGCTGTGATCGAAGCGATGGGATACGATTCCGAGCGAGATCTGGACAATCCCACCGGCTCGGTGTTCTGTTCCCACGGAGCAGGCTTTGTGGTTCCCTGGAACCAGGTGGAGGACTATATGCATGTGGAGAGCGGGATTTCTCTGGAGGAAACGAAGGCAGATGAGATTCCGGAGAAAAGCGGAAGCCTCCAAAGTGTCCATACCGTGACCGCTTCCGCTTATCACGGCTGCAGCGGTTCCCTGGAGGATGACAAGGAGCTGGAAGCAATCTTCCGGCGCACCTTCGGCGAATCCAAGCGGAGCCGGCAGCTCTCGGAGCAGCGCCAGGCGGTCAGACAGCCGGTTATCCGGGAGAGAACCTGGGAGCCTAAGGAGCCGGTGGACGAATATCTTCTGGTGGACGGATATAATATTATCTTTTCCTGGGAAGAATTAAAGGAGCTGGCCAAGGTCAATCTGGACGGGGCCAGACACCGCCTGATGGATATTCTGTGCAATTATCAGGGCTTTAAAAAGTGTAAGCTGATTCTGGTTTTTGATGCCTACCGGGTGCAGGGACACGCCTGCGAGATTATCCATTACCATAATATCTATGTGGTTTATACGAAGGAGGCGGAGACGGCAGACCAGTATATCGAGAAGACGGTCCATGAGCTGGGGCGGAAATACCGGGTGACGGTGGCTACCTCCGACGGTCTGGAGCAGGTAATCATCCTGGGACAGGGCGGCCTGCGGATGTCGGCGCCGGAGCTGAAGGAAGAAATCGAGCGGACCAACCAGACCATCCGGGAGGAATTTTTAGAAAAGCTTCCGAAAAAGAGAAATCTGCTTTTCCAGAACCTGGAGGGCGAGGCGGCTGCATATGTGGAGGAGGTACAGAACGGCGATAAGAAGACAGGAGCCCCGTGATTTTAGTTGCTTCGCAAGATGAGCCGGTGTATAATACTAAGGATGACAAAATAGAGACGATAAGATGGAGGACATTATGAAGATTGTTTATCCTGCGGTTTTTTCAAAGAAGGAAGATGGAAGCGGATACCGGGCATTTTTTCCGGACCTGGAGGGCTGCGAGGCGGAGGGCCTGGAGCTGGAGGACGCGGCAGACCATGCCAGGGAAGCGGCGACAGACTGGATTCTGGTGGAGATGGATGAGGGCAATGACCTGCCGGAGCTGAGCCATGAAGAGGATTTGACTCTGGAGGAGGGCAGCATCGTCAAGTACCTGACCATGACCATCCAGCTGGTTCCGGGATATGACTGAGACATGATAAACCGAAAGAAAAGAAAAATCCTTGCCTTCGGGAAAGGATGCGATATGCCTGAATGCATTCTGGCTGGTTTCCGAGCAGATGTGTTCAGGCATCTGTTATTTGAAAGGGATACAGTAATGAAAAATCATTTGTTTCACACATTTGTCCGATATGTTTCGGCAAATGTCCTCGGTATGCTGGGTTTGTCCTGTTATATCCTGGCAGATACCTATTTTATCGCGGCAAAGCTTGGGGCGGATGGCCTGACGGCGCTGAATCTGGCCATTCCGGCTTACAGCGTGATGCACGGTATCGGCCTTTTGATTGGCGTGGGCGGGGCGACCCGGTTTGCGATTATGAAATCAAGAGGGGAAGGCGAGAAGGCAGATCAGGCCTTTACCCTGGCGCTGGCGGCGGATGGCGTACTCAGCCTGGTGTTTCTGGCTGCGGGGCTGTCCGGCTCCGGTTTCCTGGCCGGGCTTTTGGGGGCGGAGGGCCGGATTCACGGGCTGACTGCCGTATATATGAAGACGCTCTACCTGTTTGCGCCGCTGTTTCTTCTCAATAACACGCTGATTGCCTTTATCCGGAATGACGGGCGGCCCGGCCGGGCGATGGCAGGCATGATGTGCGGAAGCTTATTTAATATCGTGATGGACTATATTTTCCTCTACCCGCTGAATCTAGGGATGTTCGGGGCGGCCTTTGCCACCTGCGCTTCTCCGGCCGTGAGCATGGCGGTGATGAGTCCCCATTTCTGGAAGCATCAGAACACCTTCCATGTGAGCCGGAATGCAAGGCCGGGCCTTTCGGTGAGAAAGGTCCTGCCGCAGCTTGGAAATATGTTCAGCCTGGGGCTTTCAGCCCTGATTAATGAGCTTTCCTCGGCTGTGGTCCTGATCGTGTTCAATCTGCTGATTCTTAATATGGCGGGAAATATCGGTGTGGCGGCTTACGGTGTGGTAGCCAATCTGGCCCTGGTTGCATTTTCCCTGTTTAATGGAGTGTCCCAGGGCGGCCAGCCTCTTTTCAGCGAGGCCTATGGAACCGGAATGCGGGCGGATGAGCGGCGGCTTTTCCGGTATTCTGTGATTCTGTCGATTGCCATGGGCGTCCTGATGGCGGCAGGCGCCTGGATCTTTACCGGGCCGCTGGTGGCTCTGTTTAACCAGGAGGGGAATCTGCAGCTTGCCGAGATGGCGCATCAGGGGCTGCGCCTGTATTTTATCGGTTTTATCTGGTGCGGCGTTAACATCGTTTCGGCCGCTTACTTCAGCGCCGTGGAGCGGCCCGGCGCATCGTTTGTTCTCTCTTCGATGAGAGGGTTTTTCTGTATCCTGCTGTTTGCGGCAGGGCTGTCGGCTCTCTGGGGAATGAACGGAATCTGGCTGTCCTTTCTGGCGGCGGAGATGACCACCTGTGCGGCGGCTGTTTTCTTCTGCATGAAAGGAAGGAAAGAACCGGCCGGAATTAAGAAACAAAAGGAGTTTACAGCATGAAATCAAATGATATGATAACCGGAAGACCGGGAAAAACGTTATTTTTCTTCGCCCTGCCTATGATTATCGGAAATCTGTTCCAGCAGTTTTACAATATGGTGGATACGATTATCGTAGGACGTTTCGTGGGCGAGGAGGCTCTGGCCGCGGTGGGCGCTTCCTATTCCTTCACCACGGTGTTTATTATGGTTGCCATCGGCGGAGGCATCGGCGCGTCGGTGCTGACCAGCCAGTATCTGGGAGCGGGGCAGCATGGAAGGATGCGGACCTCGGCCTGCACCGCCCTGCTTACCTTCCTGTTTCTCAGCATATTGCTGGCGGCCTTCGGATTCTTCTTTAATCCGATGATTATGAAGGCGCTGAACACGCCGGAAAATATCCTGGAGGATGCGGTGCTGTATCTGCAGATTTATTTCTGCGGCCTGCCCTTTTTGTTTATGTACAATATCATTTCCGCCACCTTCAACGCCCTTGGAAAATCGAAAATCCCGCTGTATTTCCTGATTTTCTCCTCGGTCTTAAACGTGTTTTTGGACCTGTGGATGGTGCTGGGCTGGCATCTGGGCGTGGCAGGAGTTGCCATTGCCACGGTAATCGCCCAGGGACTTTCGGCGGTGATTTCCCTGGTGGTGCTTCTGGCGGAGCTGAAAAAATATCCGGTAAAGCCGGGAGAGAAGGTGAAGCTTTACGATGTGGAGATGCTGGCACAGGGGACGAAAATCGCGGTGCCTTCCATTATCCAGCAGTCCATCGTCAGCATCGGCATGCTTCTGGTGCAGTCGGTGGTCAATGGCTTCGGCTCCTCCGTTCTGGCAGGCTATTCGGCCGGAACCAGGGTGGAGTCCATCTGCATCGTGCCGATGATTGCAACGGGCAATGCGGTGTCCACCTTTACGGCTCAGAACCTTGGAGCCAGACAGCCGGAGCGGGTGCGTCAGGGGCTTCGGACCAGCTTCGGGATTATCCTGGCCTTCGGCGCGGGAATCTGCCTTGTCTTAAATCTGTTCCATGATCCGATCATCTCTGCATTTATCGACCGGGAGAGCGGGGCGGAGGCCTTTGCCACGGGAAACGCCTATGTGCTGTTTATCTGCTGGTTCTTTGCGATGATTGGATTCAAGGCAGCGACCGACGGCGTCTTAAGAGGCTCCGGGGATGTTGGGGTTTACATGGCGGCGAATCTGGTGAACCTGGGAATCCGGGTGCTGGTGGCCAATCTCTGTGCTCCCATCTGGGGCGTGCAGGCGGTCTGGTTTGCGATTCCCATGGGCTGGACGGTAAATTTCCTGATTTCCTACGGCTGGTATCTGACGGGGAGATGGAGCCGGAAACGGATTATCGCGTAGAACGCTGCGGGCGGATGCCGGACAAATGCACAGGCCGCACCTGGATTTTATCCGCTTGGATTTTATCCGTAAGGGCTTGCAATTTTCAAAAGAATCCTATATAATTGGTATATGCCAATAATAAACAGCAAAGCAGATAAGGAAAGGACGGAGAAGAATATGCCGAGACCACAAAAAGCGAAGCAGGTGTGCAGGCTTCCCGTCTGTGCCAGCTTTGGACCGAAAAGGAAAGAGCATCCGGAGGCAGACAGCCGGAATGGGGAGAACCACAAAGTAATTCTTCTGGTGGAGGAGTATGAAACCATCCGCCTGATGGATTATCTGGGGATGTCCCAGGCGGAGTGTGCCTCCCGGATGGGAGTGGCGAGAGCCACGGTTCAGGCGCTGTACGCGGACGGGCGGAAAAAGATTGCCCGCTGTCTGGCAGAGGGAGCCGATTTAGAGATTCAGGGCGGCAATTATCAGCTCTGCAGCCGCAGATTCTGCCGGCAGAAAAAGATGGCTTGTTATGAGAGAGGAGAAGAAAATCAGATGAAGATTGCAGTAACTTATGAAAATGGACAGGTATTCCAGCATTTTGGACATACGGAGCAGTTTAAGATTTATGAAGTGGAGAATGGACAGATTCTGAAGGAGGAGGTTGCAGATACCAACGGCAGCGGACACGGTGCGCTGGCCGGCTTCCTTCAGGAGCTGGGCGTGTCGGTATTGATCTGCGGAGGCATCGGCGGCGGTGCGAGAAATGCGTTGTCAGAGGCCGGAATTCGCCTTTACCCGGGCGCCAGCGGAGATGCGGACCAGCAGGTAAAGGCATTCCTGGCAGGAAGCCTGGACTATAATCCGGATACGGTCTGCAGCCACCATGAGCATCACGGGGAAGGCCACGACTGCGGAAATCACGGCGAAGGCCACGACTGCGGCAGCCATGGCTGCCACTAAGCCTCCGAACGGAAGGCTTTTGCTAGATCCATCCCCCGTCCAGAGCGATGATCTGGCCGGTGAGATAGGAATTTCCATCTGCTAATTGAAAAATAAGGTCAGCCACCTCAGAAGGCTGTCCCATGCGCCCTGCCGGAATCTCTTCCAGCAGGGCTTCTTTTTCCTCCGGCTCCATCCACTGGTTCATCTCGGTGTCGATGGCTCCGCAGGCGATAGCGTTCACCTGGATGTTGCTTGGCCCCAGCTCCTTGGCAAGCGCCCTGGTGAAGGAATTGACTCCGCCCTTGGCTGCGGAGTAGGCCGCTTCGCAGGAAGCGCCGCAGACGCCCCACACGGAGGAGATGTTGATGATTTTTCCCTGCCTCCGGTGAACCATATCCGGAATTGCCAGCTTGCAGCAGCAGAAGACGGAGGTCAGATCCGTGCGGAGCATCTGATTCCATTCTTCTAAGGACATATCCTGCAGAAGCCCGATGTAGGAGATTCCCGCATTATTGACCAGCGCGTCCAGATGGCCGAAATGACGGTGGATTTCATCAAAGATTCTCCGGCAGTCCTCCATATCTCCCATATCTGCGGTAAGAGCCAGACAGGGAACCCCTGCGCTTAAGATCTCGCTCTGCACTTCCTTTAATTTATCTGTATTTTTCAGACAGGTGATGACCACCTGCCAGCCTTCTCTGGCGAATTTCAGCGCCGCCGCCTTCCCGATCCCGCGGGAGGCTCCGGTGATAAGAACCGTTTTTTTCTGCTGGACAGACATGATGATTCCCCTTTCGTGTAACAGAATTGTAAGAAATAAAACAGGATTAATTTAGAAAAATATGATATACTAAAAAATGTGAAAAAACAAGGTAAAACCGAAAGATTTCGCGAAAAGCGCGGAATCCGGATGAAAAGCAGCGATAAAAGACCGGAAACGTACCAAAACAGAACAAAAGGTACGAATCCCATCAAGTGGCGGAGAATGAATATGAATCATATGTATGACCTGATTATTATAGGCTCCGGTCCGGCAGGACTGGCAGCGGCGATTTATGCACAGCGGGCACGGCTGGATATGGCCGTGATTGAAAAAGAGATGGTAAGCGGCGGCCAGGTGCTGACGACTTATGAGGTGGATAACTATCCCGGACTTCCCGGCATGGGCGGCTTCGACCTGGGAACCAGATTTCGGGAGCATGCAGACCGGCTTGGAGCTGCCTTCATCGAGGATGAGGTGAAGGAAATCCGGGAGGAAGGAAATCACAAGCAGATTATCGGAACCAACGGCGTCTACACGGCGAGGACCGTGATCATCGCGTCCGGGGCGGTCCACCGGAAGCTGGGGGTTCCCGGTGAGGAGAAGCTGGCCGGTATGGGCGTGTCCTACTGCGCCACCTGTGACGGAGCCTTTTTCCGGAAGAAGGTGACGGCCGTGGTGGGCGGCGGAGATGTGGCCCTGGAGGATGCGGTCTTCCTTTCCAGAATGTGCGAGAAGGTGTATCTGATTCACCGGAGGGACGAGCTGCGCGGGGCGAAGATCCTGCAGGAAACCCTTCTTTCCCTGGAGAACGTGGAAGTGCTCTGGGATACGGTGGTGGAGTCCATAGACGGAGACAATAAGGTAGAAGGCTTAACGCTTCGCAATGTAAAGAGCGGGGAGACCTCTGCGATTGCGGTGCAGGGCGTATTTATCGCCGTGGGAATCCAGCCTTCCAGCGAGGCATTTGCCGGGCTGGCCGAGATGGAGCACGGCTATATTAAGGCGGGAGAGGACTGCGTGACCTCTGCTCCCGGCATATTCGCGGCCGGAGATGTGCGGACCAAGCAGCTCCGCCAGATTATTACCGCGGCCGCAGACGGAGCCAATGCCGTTACCAGCGCAGAACGATATTTGACGGAACACAGGGAGGCATAATTCCATGAAGAACAGAACAAAACGGAGTGCAGCTTTCTTTTTATCCGGCGCCTGCATACTCAGCCTGATGGCCGGCCCGGCAGGCCTGGCCGGAAACGGCCGAAGCTATCTGACTCAGGCCGGGGCGGCAGAGGCCAGGGCGGCGTCCATGCTTCAGACCAGCCGCGCAGAGCGGGAACCGGCGATGTCGCCGGAGGATTATCAGAATATTGCCATTTCCCAGGTGTCGGATTATGTAAACATCCGCCAGGAGGCCACCACATCCAGCGCGATTGTAGGAAAGATTTATAATAACTGCGCGGCGAATATCCTGGAAACCGTGGAGGGCGAGGGCGGAAGCTGGTACCGCATCCAGTCGGGTACGGTAAGCGGCTATATCAAGGCCCAGTATTTTATCACCGGAGCCCAGGCGGAGGCCATTGCCAAGGAAATCGGCATTGAATACGCCACCATCAACACCGCCTCCCTTCGTCTTCGGGCGGAGCCGAACCTGTCCAGCGAGGTGCTGACCATGCTGGCCCAGGGAGCCGAGTACGTGGTGCTGGAGGAGAAGGATAATTTTGCAAGACTTTCCGTGGATGAGGACCTGGAAGGCTATGTGTCCATGGATTACATAAAGACCAGAGTGGAGTTTAAGCAGGCCGTTTCCCTGGAAGAAGAGGCGGCGAAGCAGGCGGAGACCGACCGGAGAAAGAAAGAGGCGGCGGATGCGCTCCAGAAGCTGGAGGAGGTCAAGCTGGTGGAGGCAAAGATTGATGCCAACATCACCACGGATGAGCAGTCCGGAACGCCGGGCGGCACTTCCATCCAGAACGGCGGGTCCGTATCCGGACAGCAGACCGGAGGGGCAGCCACCACGATTGCGGCCTCAGATGGAGGAAATTCGGCTTCATCCGGCAGCCAGAGCGGCAGTCAGTCCGGCAGCCAGAATGGCGGCAGCGCTTCCGAAAACGGCCTGATTGCGGCAAACCCGCTGGGACAGGGCGATAATCCGGGCGTGTCGGCGCCGGAGATGGAGACTACCAGAGCGGTGGTTTCTACGACTGCGGCTTCCACAGCAGCCACGACAGCAGCAGGAAATGACGGAATCTACATCGGCCCGAACCAGTCCGGCGGCTCTGCGAATAACAGCGTTTCCTACGGCCCCGGCGGCAATGCCTCCGATGCGGTGGTGAATGCCACCAGAACGGCGGTGGTGGCCTACGCCAAGCAGTATCTTGGGAATCCTTATGTATTTGGCGGCACCAGCCTGACGGACGGAGCGGACTGCTCCGGCTTCGTGATGCGGATTTATGAGCATTTCGGAATCAACACGGGAAGAAGCTCCAGAGACCAGGCGGCAAAGTGCCGGCAGATATCGGTGGATGCAGTGCAGCCGGGAGACCTGCTGTTCTATGCCAGCGGTGATTACATCAATCATGTTGCGATGTACATCGGCGGCGGCCAGGTAATCCATGCGGCAAGCTCCAAAACCGGAATCATCATCAGTCCGGCGAATTACCGTACTCCATATAAAGCAGGAACCTTCCTGGATTAAAACGAAAAGCCATCGGGCAGGTGATTGGTGTTTGGAATCAATCACGTTCCGATGGCTGTTTTTTATGCTTCCTCCTTCGGCCCCTCCTCGATGGCAATCATCGCGCGCAGGTTGATTCGCTGCGGCTTCATCACCTTTCGTGTCTCCTTCACATAATGCTCCAGAATCGGAAGCAGGATCAGCGCCGTGATGCCGGCGGTAAAGCCGCCGTTATACAGGACGAAGCCGCCGTGGAGGGCGCTGGTCGCCGTACACATGGAGGCGCAGAGGAAACCGGCCGCCATTCCGGCCCGGACTCCGTAGCGGCCGACGATGGGGCAGAGGCCGGTGGCGAAGGCCACGCCGTTTATGTAGCTCTGGGTGGAGATGGACCAGGTAATGCCGCGTCCGTTAATCTGGCAGAAGAAGCTGGTCACAAAATACAGAATCTGGTAGCCCAGAACAATGGGCCATACATTTTTCGGGTGCTGTCCCATCGAGGTAAAGGTGAGAGCCGCTAAGAGCACGCCGAAGGTGGGGCCGGTAAAACCGGAGCCGCTGTTAAACAGGATGATGACATTTAAGTAGAGCAGGAACAGAATCCCGTAGCAGCCGATGTTGACCAGGCAGAGGGGCATTCCGTATTTTTCGGAGAAATCACTGCGGTATCCGGTGTCCTTTAACAGGGCGCGGAAACCGTGAAAGCTTTTTCCGTTCAGATAAAAGCCGGCCAGAATGCAGAACAGGAATACCAGAAGGAAAAAGACGGTCCCGAAAAGCTGGTAATTGTGCTGGAAATTATTATAAATCGGATTGTTCCGCGTCACCCGTCCCACCGAATGAAGGCCCATGGTTTTATACATGAAATTATAGATGAAGAAGCCCAGGATACCGAAGGCCAGTCCGCCGTTGTACAGGTTATAGCCCTTATGCCATGCGTGGGCGCCGGGAAGAATGGCCGGAACCACATAGCCCAGCATGATGCTGAACAGGATGGCAAGGAGGACGCCGGAGAGGGTCAGGCTGAGTTCTCCGAACTGGTAGGCCTGTCTCTGGGTATAGCGGAATAAGAATTCACTGATAAAGGGGCTGAAGCTGGTAGCGAACATGCATACCGGAAGGTTGCTCTTATAATTTAACTTCCGGTGCTTCAGGTAGATAAAGGGAGCCAGAAAGCAGGGCCACATGTTAAGAAAATTCAGGCCGTAAAAGGCATGTGCCACTACCAGAAAGTATCCGGCCAGGGTATTGGCGTGGGATTCTCCTTTTAACCGGGTCATAAACAGCCAGCAGGCCATGCCGCAGGCCCCCGCGTTTAAGAAAGCGCTCCCCAGGCCGCCTATGGAAAAATAGTCGGTGACCAGCGGGCAGGGGGAAATCATGATCAGATACCACCCGTGGAACACGGAGCCCCATTCTCCGTTATATAAGGAGGCGGCAAAGGAAGCCAGGAGAAAAGACAAAGAAAATCCAAGGGCGATGCCGTTGATGATCCTGCTGTTTTTGGACTGCTGCGCCAGGGCCGCCCTGGCCTGTGCCTCCCTGCTGATTTCTGCGCGAACCCTTCGCTCTGCTTTCGTCTGTGCCTTTCGGTTTGTTTTTGTGTTTGCTTTCATACTCGACTCCTCTGTATTGGTAAAACCTGTAGAATAAAAAAATTGTATCATCCAGATGGGCTATTTTCAAGACCATGGCAGTAAATGTTAGGATTGTGTTAAGAAAAATGCAGGTGGTGAAAGCCGGAGGCAGTAAAAAGGGAGTCTGCGGATTCGCAGACTCCCGAAATATGTGTACTTCACTTGTTCATAGAAACAGGAAATGGTTCCGGCTTTTAGAATTCCGGTTCAATCAGACCGTAGGTTCCGCCCTTTCTCTTATAAACCACGCAGACCTGGTCATTCTCTGCATTTAAGAATACATAGAAGCTATGGCCCAGCAGCTCCATCTGCAGGCAGGCTTCCTCCGGGTCCATCGGCTTTACGGCAAACTTCTTGGTCTTTACAATCTTGATCTCTTCCTCTGCAATCGGGGACTCTTCCTGGATGAAAGCCTGGGAGAAGGATGGAGAGGCCTGCTTGCGGTCTACCAGTTTTCTCTTATATTTTAAAATCTGACGTTCAATAATCTCTTCGACTAAATCAATGGAAACATACATGTCGCTGCTGGATTCTTCTGCGCGGATGATGGTTCCCTTGATCGGGATGGTCACCTCGATATTCTGGCGTTCCTTCTGCACGCTTAAGGTGACATTTACCTCAGTTTCAGGAGTAAAATAACGGTCCAGTTTTCCGATTTTGTCCTGTACAGCATCTCTTAAGCCAGGGGTCACTTCAATATTCCTTCCAATGATAGTATAACGCATATAATCAGCTCCTTTTTTTGAGATGGTTAAAGTATAACATATTTTTTAGAAAAAGACAAGAAATACTGTTTAATTGCGAAGACAATTTTACTTAATTTTTCGTGAATTTTTTATTCGGGAGCGGAATCTTTTTATTGCAAAACTACATAAGGGGGTGCCGAAAAGTCAATAGGAAAATGGAAAAATCTTAAGGATTTCCGCAGGTTTATTACTTCTGTACAAAAAATACTTCCAGAAATGGGAATAAGAGGATACAGGGGTAAAAGGACAGAAAATTGTGGATAATGTGGATAAGTTGGTGTATAACTCAGATTTGCCGCAAAATCAGCAATCTGATTGTGGATAAGTTTTCGAAAAGATGTGCACAAGAAAATGTGGATAATGTGGATAACATGAAAATCGAACAGATATTTTGTGCAACCTGCCTGGTTGACCATAATTGGGGAAAATCGGGCGACGCGTCATTAATGTTAATTTTTTATGAACACGTTGAATAAAAGGAAACTTAGTGATACAATAAAAAAGATTATAGCATGGTTTATTCGCATTATCATCCAAGCATAATGAGAGTTGACAGGACAGACAGATGGTATGCAGGAAAGCAGTTAGGAGAGTACCGATGAGCATTATAGAAAAATTGTTTGGCACCCATAGTGAGCGGGAATTAAAGATGATTTACCCGATTGTAGATAAAATAGACAGTCTGCGTCCGGAGATGATAAAACTGACGGATGAGGAGCTGCGGGACCGGACACGGATTTTTAAAGAGCGTCTGGCAAACGGCGAAACTCTGGATGACATTCTTCCGGAAGCATTTGCAACGGTGCGCGAGGCAGCCAGAAGAACTCTGAATATGGAGCACTTCCGGGTGCAGTTGATCGGCGGCATCGTCCTGCACCAGGGACGTATCGCAGAGATGCGTACCGGTGAAGGAAAAACCCTGATTTCCACAGCGCCGGCCTATTTGAACGCGCTGACCGGAAAGGGCGTCCACATCGTAACCGTAAACGATTATCTGGCAAAGCGTGACGCGGAGTGGATGGGACAGGTACACCGCTTCCTGGGACTGACCGTAGGCGTGGTTTTGAACGACATGACCTCCGAGCAGAGACAGGCTGCGTATAACTGCGATATCACCTATGTAACGAATAATGAATTAGGCTTTGACTATCTGAGAGACAACATGGCCATCTATAAGGAACAGATGGTTTTAAGAGGACTTCAGTATGCCATCATCGATGAGGTGGACTCGATTTTAATCGATGAGGCCCGTACCCCTCTGATCATTTCCGGACAGAGCGGAAAATCCACCAAGCTGTATGAGGTCTGCGACATCCTGGCTCACCAACTGGAGCGCGGCGAGGAATCTGCGGAGTTCTCCAAGATGAACGCGATCCTGGGCGAGGTGATTGAGGAGACCGGTGATTTCATTGTAAATGAAAAGGATAAGGTCATCAATCTGACGGAGCGCGGCGTGAAGAAGGTGGAGGAATTCTTCCATATCGAAAACCTGGCTGACCCGGAGAATCTGGAGATTCAGCATAACATCATCCTGGCGCTCCGCGCCAACAACCTGATGTTCCGTGATAAGGATTATGTGGTGAAGGACGACGAGGTTCTGATCGTGGATGAATTTACCGGACGTATCATGCCGGGCCGCCGCTATTCCGACGGTCTCCATCAGGCGATCGAGGCAAAGGAGCATGTAAATGTGCGCCGGGAAAGCCGGACGCTGGCGACCATCACCTTCCAGAACTTCTTTAACAAGTATGCGAAGAAGGCCGGCATGACCGGTACTGCACTTACGGAGGAGAAGGAGTTCCGCAACATTTACGCCATGGACGTCATTGCGATTCCA
Source organism: Lachnospiraceae bacterium (assembly GCA_030536455.1). GTDB lineage: Bacteria > Bacillota > Clostridia > Lachnospirales > Lachnospiraceae > Caccovicinus. The sequence continues at coordinate 21,933 of JAUNPZ010000017.1, forward strand.
ACCAATAAGCCGATTGCCCGTGTGGATTTGAACGATGCGGTTTATAAGACGAAGAAAGAAAAGTTCAACGCTGTTGTGGAGGAGATTGAGAAGGCACATGCAAAGGGCCAGCCGGTTCTGGTGGGTACCATCACCATCGAGACCTCCGAGATGTTAAGCGGCATGCTCCGCAAGAAGGGGATTCCGCATAAGGTTCTGAATGCGAAGTTCCATGAGCTTGAGGCGGAGATTGTAGCCGATGCCGGTATCCACGGCGCGGTTACCATCGCAACCAACATGGCAGGCCGTGGTACGGATATCAAGCTGGACGATGAGGCGAGAAAAGCCGGCGGCTTAAAGGTAATCGGTACCGAGCGCCATGAGTCCAGACGTATCGACAACCAGCTCCGCGGACGTTCCGGCCGTCAGGGCGATCCGGGTGAATCTCGTTTCTATCTGTCCCTGGAGGACGACCTGATGCGTCTCTTCGGCTCCGAGCGTCTGATGAGCATGTTCGAGGCCCTTGGCGTTCCGGAGGGTGAGCAGATTGAGCATAAGATGCTTTCCAATGCAATCGAGAAGGCGCAGATGAAGATTGAGACCAACAACTACGGCATCCGCGAGAATCTGTTAAAGTATGATGAGGTAAACAACGAGCAGCGTGAGGTAATCTATGCAGAGCGCCGGAAGGTGCTGGACGGCGACAACATGCGCGACGTGGTATTGAAGATGATTACCGATATCGTGGAGAATGCGGTGGATATGTCCATTCCGGACGAGGCATCCCAGGATAAGTGGGATTTGAAGGAATTAAATTCCCTGCTGCTTCCGGTCGTTCCGTTAAAGCCGATCGGCATGCATGATGAGCTGAAGGGTGTAAAGAAGAACGAGCTGAAGCACAACTTAAAGGAGCAGGCGATCAAGCTCTATGAGGCCAAGGAGGCAGAGTTCCCGGAGGCAGAGCAGATTCGTGAGATTGAGCGTGTGATCCTGTTAAAGGTAATCGATAATAAGTGGATGGCCCACATCGACGATATGGACCAGCTCCGCGAAGGCATCGGTCTTCAGGCTTACGGCCAGAGAGACCCGGTGGTTGAGTATAAGATGAACGCTTACGAGATGTTCGAGGGCATGACGGCGGCTATTCGCGAGGATACCGTCCGGATTCTGTTCCATACCCGTGTGGAGCAGAAGGTAGAGCGTGAGGCCGCTGCCAAGGTGACCGGAACCAACAAGGATGAGAGTCTGGCGAGGGCGCCGAAGAAGCGTGACCTTCAGAAGATTTATCCGAATGACCCATGTCCATGCGGAAGCGGAAAGAAGTATAAGCAGTGCTGCGGACGGAAGCCGGTGGCGTAAGAGAAAGCGAAAATCCTGCAAAACAGGCATACGCAGAATGAGAGATGACAGAGGAAGCAGTTGGCGGATGAGAGAAAGCATCGGCTGACGGCTTCCTTTTTTCATGCAGACGGCGTCTTTTTTTCCGGGCGGAGCCGCAAATCCCTTGATTCTGCCGCATTTTTCATGTATGATGGTGAGTGTGGCTCTGCCGTATGGCGCTTTATGAAGGTGTCGTGCGAAAGCATCGGGCGAAAGTGCCGTGCGAAAGCAATGCAGGAGAGTACCGGGCCGGAGGCAGAAAGCCAAAATAATTTTTTTAGAGAAAGCGGGTGAAGCTTGTGGTTGAATTAGACCAGTTCAAATATACGTTATCAACGTATGAAAAACCATTAGTGGAAGTGAGGGATTCACTTTGACCTGGACAACAAGGTAAAGCGAATCGAAGAATTAGATAAAAGTATGGAAGAACCCGGCTTCTGGGATGACGCGGAGAAGTCAACCAGACTGGTAAAGGAAGCCAAGAATCTGAAGGACACGGTGGAGGGCTTCCAGAAGCTGGAGACGGCCTATGAGGAAATCGGCCTGATGATTGAGATGGGATACGAGGAGAACGATCCGGCAGTTATCCCGGAAATCCAGGAGATGCTGGATGAGTTTACGACGAAGCTGGAGGCGCTGCGGATCAGCACGCTGCTGACCGGCGATTATGATAACTGCAATGCGATCCTCCGTCTGAATGCAGGCGCAGGCGGCACGGAGTCCTGCGACTGGTGCAGCATGCTGTACCGGATGTACTGCAGATGGGCGGACAGCCGTGGCTTTACGACAGAGGTCCTGGACTTCCTGGACGGCGATGAGGCCGGAATCAAGTCGGTTACGCTCCAGATTAACGGGGAGAACGTGTTCGGTTATCTGAAGTCGGAGCGGGGCGTGCATCGTCTGGTGCGGATTTCCCCGTTTAATGCGGCCGGAAAGCGGCAGACCTCCTTCGTCTCCTGCGATGTGATGCCGGATATCGAGGAAGACCTGGATGTGGAAATCAACATGGATGACCTGCGGATTGATACCTATCGTTCCAGCGGCGCCGGCGGACAGCATATTAATAAGACGTCATCTGCAATCCGTATTACCCATCTGCCAACCGGAATTGTGGTCACCTGTCAGAATGAACGTTCCCAGTTCCAGAACAAGGATAAGGCGATGCAGATGTTAAAGACCAAGCTTCTTCTTCTGAAGCAGCAGGAGAATGCGGAGAAGATATCCGATATCCGCGGCGATGTAAAGGAGATTGGCTGGGGCAATCAGATCCGCTCCTATGTACTGCAGCCGTATACCATGGTGAAGGACCACCGGACCGGCGAGGAGAGCGGCAATGTAGGCAGTGTGCTGGACGGCGGAATCGATCCGTTTATCACGGCTTATCTGAAGTGGCTGAGCTTAGGCTGTCCGGATAAGCATGCACAGGAGTAAAAAAAGGGTTGCAAAGCAGGCACAAGTGTGCTAATATCTTCCTTACAAATACAAATGTTTTTCAGAAACGGACAAAATCTGCCGAAAGTACGGGTGGAGGAGATTATGGAAGAAAAGAGCAAGTATTTTGTGGTGAAGCAGAAGGCTGTGCCGGAAGTACTTTTGAAAGTGGTGGAAGCGAAAAAGCTGCTGGAGTCGGAGCGGGCGATTACCGTCCAGGAGGCGACTGATAAGGTGGGAATCAGCAGAAGCTCTTTTTATAAGTACAAGGACGACATTTTCCCTTTTTATGATAATACCAAAGGAAAAACCATTACCCTGGTTGTCCAGATGGATGATGAGCAGGGACTGCTGTCCGATTTGCTTCATGTGGTGGCGGTGTATAAGGCCAATATCCTTACCATACACCAGAGTATTCCGGTAAACGGGGTGGCTACGCTGACCTTGAGCGTGGAGGTCCGCCCGAATACGGGAAATGTTTCAAAGATGGTGGAAGATATCGAAGTAATGGAAGGAATCCACTATGTGAAAATTCTAGCCAGGGAGTAGAGATTATGATGAATGTAGCGATTATGGGATACGGCACCATCGGTTCTGGTGTGGCTGAGGTCCTGGAAAAAAACAAAGAAAAGATTGCAAAGGCAGCAGGACAGGAGATTGCACTGAAATATGTGCTGGATTTAAGAGAATTTCCGGGGAATCCGATTGAAAGCAAGCTGATTCACGATTTTTCAATCATCGAACAGGACCCGGATGTACAGATTGTAGTGGAGACGATGGGCGGCTTAAAACCGGCATATGCATTTGTAAAGGCATGTCTGCTGGCCGGCAAGCATGTCGTTACCTCGAATAAAGCCCTGGTCGCGGCTCATGGAACGGAGCTTTTGGAAATTGCCCGCGAAAAGCAGCGGAATTTCCTTTTTGAAGCCAGCGTGGGAGGCGGCATTCCGATTATCCGCCCGCTTTCCCGCTGCCTGATGGGAGAGCAGATTGAGGCGATTACTGGAATCTTAAACGGAACCACCAACTTTATCCTGACCAAGATGGATAAGGAGGGCTGGGCCTTTGACGCAGCCTTAAAGGAGGCGCAGCGTCTGGGCTATGCGGAGCGGAATCCGGAGGCTGATGTGGAAGGCCATGACACCTGCCGCAAGATTGCGATCCTGACTGCGATGGCAACCGGAAAGGAAGTCAATTACGAGGACATCTATACGGAGGGAATCACCCGGATTTCCGCAACGGATTTTAAATATGCGGACAAGATGGGCATGTCCATCAAGCTGGCAGGCGCCAGCCGGATGGAGAACGGCCGGGTAAGCGCATATGTGGTTCCGCTGATGATGAACAAGGAGCATCCTCTGTATACCGTAAGCGATGTATTTAACGGAATCCTGGTAAAGGGCAATATGCTGGGTGACAGCATGTTCTACGGAAGCGGCGCCGGAAAGCTGCCGACTGCCAGCGCAGTGGCTGCGGATATCATCGACGCGGCAAAGCATCCGGACCGGAATGTGGCGATGGGCTGGAGCGCAGAGAAGCAGGAGATTTCGCCGATGGGCGCGAATATGTTCCGCTATTTCATCCGTGTGACCGGACAGCCGGAGGAACGCATCACGGAGCTGATGGCATTTGGCCCGCGCGAGGTTGTGACCCTGGATAAGATGGATGAATTCGCTATCGTGTCAAAACCGATGCATGAATACGATTTTGAAGAGGAAGTCCGCAGGCTGGACGGCGTTCTGAAGACCATTCGTGTAGAATTATAATAGAAAAGACAGCGAGAAAAGGACAAAACAGATGTTAATTGTTAAGAAATTTGGAGGAAGCTCCGTAGCAGATAAGGACCGCATCTTTCATGTGGCAGAGCGCTGCGCGGAAGAATATGAAAAGGGCAATCAGGTAGTGGTGGTGCTTTCCGCCATGGGAAAGACCACGGACGGCCTGCTTGCCAAGGCCCATGAGATTGACCCGAATCCGCCGAAGCGGGAGCTGGATATGCTTCTGGTGACGGGTGAGCAGGTTTCCGTGTCGCTGATGGCGATGGCGTTCCATGTACTTGGGGTGCCGGCCGTGTCCCTGAATGCATCCCAGGTTGCGATGCGCACCACATCGGCCTACGGCTCTGCAAAGCTGAAGCGAATCGATACGGAGCGTATCCGCAATGAACTGGACAGCCGGAGGATTGTGATCATCACCGGTTTCCAGGGCGTGAATAAATATGATGATATGACCACATTGGGAAGAGGCGGCTCCGACACCACGGCTGTGGCGCTGGCGGCGGCGCTTCACGCAGATGCCTGCGAGATTTACACCGATGTGGAGGGCGTGTATACCGCAGACCCGCGCATCGTGCCGAATGCCAGAAAGCTGAAGGAGGTTTCCTACGACGAGATGCTGGAGCTGGCTTCTCTGGGAGCGAAGGTCCTTCATAACCGTTCGGTGGAAATGGCGAAAAAATATGGAGTAAACCTTGTGGTCCTTTCCAGCCTGAACCGGGCGGAGGGCACCGTGGTAAAGGAGGGCGCGAAGATGGAGCGTATGTTAATAAGCGGTGTTGCCGCAGATAAAAATACTGCCAGAATTTCGGTAATCGGCGTAAAGAATGAGCCGGGCATTGCCTTTAAGATTTTTAATCTTCTGGCAAGAAACCACATCAATGTGGATATCATCATCCAGTCGGTAGGACGTGAGGACCGGAAGGATATCTCCTTCACCGTGGCCAGAACGGACCTGCAGGAGGCGATGACCTTATTAAATGAGAATCAGTCGGTCACGACTGCCAGGGAAATCACCTGCGAGGAGGGCGTGGCCAAGGTTTCGATTATCGGAGCCGGTATGCTGAGCAATCCGGGCGTGGCGGCAAAGATGTTCGAAGCACTTTACAGCGCAAACGTGAATATCAAGATGATTGCAACCTCGGAAATCCGTATCACCGTACTGATTGATGAAGCGGATGCAAACCGGGCAGTGAGGACCGTACATGACGCATTTGACCTGGCTGATTGATCAGATTTACCAAGGGCAGGGTTTTCCCTGCCTTTTTCATATGCTGACCGGGCTTTACTGCCCTGGCTGCGGCGGAACCAGAGCCATACGGCTTCTGCTTCGCGGAGAAGTGGCAAAGAGCTTTGTCTATCATCCGTTTGTGCCGTACCTGGCGCTGGTGCTTGGAATCGAAGCTCTTCTTTTCGCGGCCGAGCTGGTGCGCGGGCAGGTTCAGAAAAGAAGGGTTTCTCTGTCGATGAGGAGCTTCCTATGGGGGCTGGAGCGGAGACTTCAGACCTGGACACTGACCGGAGCCGGAATCGTGGTGGTAAACTGGGTGGTAAAGAATGTGCTTCTTCTGCAGGGAATCGACCTGCTGCCGCCTCTGGGATGAGGACAGCAGGTTCCAAAGATATGAGATATGAAAAATGACGGTGAAGGTACGGAACCGTTGCAATATGACAGCGAAAAGCCCGGCAGCCGAAGAAACGGAATCAGAAAAATCCGTTCTTCGGCCGCCGGGCTTTTAACGTATTTAGAACAGCTTATCCAGGAAAAATGGAATCGTCTGCGGAGCGATGCTGTTCTGGTACTGCTCCATGAGCTGCTGGATCATAGCGGCGTAATTCGGGTCGCGCATCATATAAGCGGTCAGCATGTAGCATCCGAAGATGAACAGGCTGAGGCAGATGCCCAGGATGGAGATGACCAGACCGGCTACGGCTGTGCCGGTAAAGGGCTGTCCGTTTTTGGAAAGGATGGCCGTTACCAGACCGCCCATGCCCAGGGCAAAGCCGATGATAAAGCCCATGGGAAGGATACAGCAGCAGCTAAGCAGCATGGAGATGATTCCCAGTGTCAGAGAGATGACGGCCATGTTGTTGGCCGGCGGCTTCTGGATGGACTGCCGGTTCTGATTATAGGGGC
>JAUNPZ010000017.1:28734-37600 GCA_030536455.1 Lachnospiraceae bacterium
GCGCGGCCGGACTCGGATTTTCGCTGGCCGGTTCGCTCTCCGGAGCGGCGGCCGCATCCTTTGCCGGGGCAGCAGGTGCTTCGTTTGCCGGTATGTCCGCTGCGTGGGTGCTTGTGGTTTCGGCCGGAGCCTCAGCCTGTTTTTCGTCATAAGGCTGGCCGGCCGTTTTTGGTTCCTGTGTATCGTCAGGCTTCTGGTTGAAGAGCTGTTCGTCCATTCGGTATCCTCCGTGTTTTCGGGCGGAAGTCTGCCTGGCCGGAGCGGGAGCGCGCCAGCCGGCAGGACGCCGCTTTTTTCGTAATCATGCAGAATATTGTAGCATGAAAAGAGAAAGATGTCCAGCCGGAGAAAAGACAGCCGGGAGCGTGTTTGAAAAGTCATCAGAACCAAATCTCCCACAAGCTGTGACGCATATCCGGACGAAAGCAATTTTCAAACATGCGCTAGAACTTGCCAAAGCAGTACAGATGAATTATAATAAAGCAATCGAACTTTTTCATGGATATGTCAAGCTGTTTCCATGAAAGGTACAGTATTCGATGGACCGAAAATTTTGAGAGGTAATTTATGGATATTATTAAAGCATTGCAGGAAGAACTGCAGATTGGCCGCGGTCAGGTAGAAGCGGCAGTGAAGTTAATTGATGAAGGAAATACGATTCCGTTTATCGCCCGGTATCGGAAGGAAGCGACCGGTTCCTTAAATGACGAGGTATTGAGAACCCTGGATGAGAGACTGCGGTATCTGCGGAATCTGGAAGATAAAAAAGCGCAGGTAATTGCCACCATCAGCGGTCTGGAGAAGCTGACTCCGGAGCTGGAGCAGCAGATCCTGGAAGCAAAAACACTGGTTGCGGTGGAAGACCTTTACCGCCCCTACCGCCCGAAGCGCCGCACCAGAGCCACCATCGCGAAGGAAAAGGGACTGGAGCCGCTTGCCGAGTGGATCTGGGAACAGAAGGCAGACTGTCCGGTGGAGGAGAAGGCCGCTTCCTATATCAGTGAGGAGAATGGGGTAGCCAGCACGGCAGATGCAGTGGCCGGAGCGAAGGACATCCTGGCAGAGCGGATTTCCGACAATGCCCAGTACCGCACCTACATCCGCGAGCTGACCATGAAGGAAGGCATGATTCAGTCGGAGGCGAAGGACGAGACGGCGCAGACGGTTTACGAGATGTATTATCATTATGAAGAGCCGCTGGCAAAGGCAGCCGGACACCGTGTTCTGGCGCTGAATCGCGGCGAGGCCGAGAAGGTGCTGACGGTGAAGGTGACTGCACCGGTCGAGCGGATTCTTCGCTATCTGGAAAAGCAGGTGATCACGGAAGAAAATCCGTACACCACACCGGTTCTTCAGAGCGTGGCAGAGGACAGCTACAGCCGTCTGATTGGCCCGGCCATTGAGCGGGAGATCCGGAATGAACTGACGGAAACGGCAGAGGACGGCGCGATCAAGGTGTTCGGAAAGAATTTAGAGCAGCTTCTGATGCAGCCTCCAATCGCCGGACAGGTGGTCCTGGGATGGGACCCGGCGTTCCGAACCGGCTGTAAGCTGGCAGTGGTAGATTCCACCGGAAAGGTGCTGGATACGGTTGTGATTTATCCGACCGCGCCTCAGAACAAGGTGGAGGAAGCCAAGGAGACGGTAAAGAAATTAATTGAAAAATATCACATTACCCTGATTTCGGTCGGAAACGGAACGGCCTCCAGAGAATCGGAGCAGGTGATTGTGGAGCTGTTAAAGGAGATCCCGCAGAAGGTTCAGTATGTGATCGTCAATGAAGCCGGTGCTTCGGTTTACTCCGCCAGCAAGCTGGCAACTGAGGAATTTCCGGAGTTTGATGTGGGGCAGAGGAGCGCGGCATCCATCGCGCGCCGCCTCCAGGACCCATTGGCAGAGCTGGTCAAGATTGAGCCGAAGGCAATCGGCGTGGGCCAGTATCAGCATGACATGAATCAGAAGCATCTGGCAGAAACCTTGGGCGGTGTGGTAGAGGACTGTGTGAATAAGGTGGGCGTGGACTTGAATACCGCATCTCCATCCCTGCTGGAGTACATTTCCGGCATCAGCAAGGCACTGGCAAAGAATATCGTGGCTTACCGGGAGGAGAACGGCGCATTTGCAAACCGGAAGCAGCTTCTTAAGGTGGCAAAGCTGGGGCCGAAGGCATTCGAGCAGTGCGCGGGCTTCCTGCGGATTCAGGGCGGAGACAATGCCCTTGATTATACCGGCGTTCATCCGGAGAGCTACCCGGCGGCAGAAAAGCTTCTGGAAAAGACGGGAATGAGCGCGGAAGAGATTCTGAAGGGGCCGAGCAGCTTCTCTATCAAAGACTATGGGGCTATGGCCGAGGAATTAGGCATCGGCGAGCCGACGCTGCGCGATATCGTAAAAGAGCTTTCCAGCCCCGGCCGTGACCCAAGAGATGAGATGCCGAAGCCGATTCTCCGGACCGATGTTATGAATCTGGAGGATTTAAAGCCAGGCATGATTTTAAAGGGAACCGTCCGCAATGTAATTGATTTTGGCGCATTTGTCGATATCGGCGTTCATCAGGACGGTCTGGTCCATATCTCGGAGATGACTGAAAAGTTTATCAAGCATCCGCTGGAGGCGGTCAGCGTAGGCGATATTGTGGATGTGAAGGTGCTGGCAGTTGACCTGGCCAAGCAGAGAATCAGCCTTTCCATGAAGCTGGAGGAACCGGCTGCGAAGAACGGTGACGGCGGGAAAAAGGATGGCGCCGCGGCGGAAGGCGGCCGGGATAACGGACAGAAGTCCGGAAACCGGAATCGTCAGAACGACCGGAAAAACGGCGGACAGAAAAATGGCAATGACAGCCGGGAAAATGGACGGAGAAATGGAAATCCGGGTCAGGGAAGCCAGCCAAAGACCGGGAATGGGAAAAACGATGGCAGCAAAAACGGCGGTAAAAAAACCGGAAACAGCCAGCGGGACAACCGGAAAAACGGAGAGGTATGGATTCCGAACAGCGGAATCTTTGCAGGGAAAAAATTTTAAATCAGGCAGTTTACGGAATTAGGAGATGGTGAAATGGGAGATGCAAAACGAAGCTTCACATTCAAGACGAAGCCCACGGTAAAGGAACTATGGAAATTTTCCATGTATTTTGCCAATAAAGGCCTGCGCGGCGGTGTGAACATCATTTTGGTGGGAGGTTCTCTTTTCCTCCTGCTGACAAGGTGGAGCCAGCTGGAAATGTTCCAGAGGCTGATGTTGTTCTTTATCATATTTTTATTTGTTATCTGGCAGCCGGCCATGCTTTATCCCAAGTGCCTGCGCCAGGCGAAGGAGCTGGAGAAGCAGCCGCCGCTGATTCTGACATTTTCCGAAGAGGGCGTGGAGGTTTCCCAGGGAGAAGAAGGCGGACACATCGAATGGAAGGATGTGGGAAAGATTGAAGCGGTCGGCGGTATGATGATCGTGTACGGCGACCGGGTTCATGCCTCCCTGATTCCGATTTCGTCCATGGGCGCAGATGAGGAAGGCTTCCGGAAATTAGTGCGGGAAAAGCTTCCGAAGGCCCGGTGCAGACGGATTTAGAGGAAGACGGGCCGGCCGGCGTATGGGCAGAGCGGGTCCGTGAATGCAGAGAAAGGCAGACAGAGAAGGAGCAGAACATGAAAACCGTGATAACAAAGAAACCGGAGGAGACCTTTGCCCTTGGCGAGGAGCTTGGACGGAAAGCTGCGCCGGGGCAGGTGTACTGTCTGAACGGCGATTTGGGCGTGGGCAAGACCGTATTTACCCAGGGCTTCGCAAAAGGGCTTGGAATCGAGGGGCCGGTGAACAGTCCCACCTTTACCATCCTTCAGTCCTACGAGGAAGGAAGGCTTCCTCTGTATCATTTTGACGTTTACCGCATCGGTGATGTGGAGGAGATGGAAGAAGTCGGGTACGAGGACTGCTTTTACGGAGAAGGGGTAAGTCTGGTGGAGTGGCCGACCCTGGTAGAGGAAATCCTTCCGGAGACTGCGATTTGGATTACCATTGAGAAGGATCTGGAACAGGGATTCGATTACCGGAAAATTACCATTCAGTAACCTGCATGCCGCCTGTTCGGCGGCAGAGTTTAAAAACTAGAATTGAGGATTCATTATGAGAATTTTGGGAATAGAAAGTTCTTCGCTGGTGGCCAGTGTGGCACTGGTGACAGATGGAATCTTGACGGCGGAGTATACGGTGAATTATAAAAAGACCCATTCCCAGACGCTTCTTCCGATGCTGGATGAGATTGGAAGACTTCTGGAGCTGGATTTGGATACCATAGACGGAATTGCAGTGTCAGCCGGTCCCGGCTCCTTTACCGGGCTGCGGATTGGCTCGGCGACTGCCAAGGGGCTGGGGCTGGCGCTGAAAAAGCCGCTGATTCATGTGCCTACCGTAGACGCCATGGCCTACAACCTGTGGGGAACCAGCGCCCTGGTTTGCCCGATCATGGACGCCAGGAGAAATCAGGTTTACACCGGTCTTTATCATGTAGAGGACAGGCTGGAGATTGTGAAGGAGCAGTGCGCCATGGATATGCATGAGCTGGCAGCCGAGTTAAATGAGCGGGGCGAGCGGGTGATTTTCCTCGGCGACGGTGTCCCGGCTTATAAAAAGGTGATTGAGGATGAACTTAAGGTTCCCTATTCCTTCGCACCAGCCCAGTCCGGCCGTCAGAGGGGGGCCTCGGTAGCCGCTCTCGGCGCAGTTTATATGGCAGAGGGAAGGCTGGAAACGGCGGCCGAGCATAAGCCGGAGTATTTGAGAAAACCTCAGGCGGAAAGAGAAAGGGAAGGAATCAAGCTGTGAATATCCGAACGATGACCTGGGATGATGTCGAACAGGTGGCTGCGATTGAAGCTGCCTGTTTCGGAGAATACTGGTCTGCGTCTCTCCTGGAAGAAGGGCTGGCCCGGGACTGGAATCTTTTTCTGGTTACAGAAGAAAATGGCTGCTTGACGGGATACGGAGCGGCCTGTGTGATTGCGGGAGAGGGTGAAATCCAGCGGATTGCGGTGCTTAAGGAGTTCAGACGAATGGGAACCGGCAGGAAACTGCTGGATGCCCTGATAAATGCTTCCAGAGAAAGAGGGGCCGGGGCCATGACCCTGGAGGTGCGGGAATCCAACGAAGCGGCCCGTAATCTCTACCTTTCTGCCGGCTTTCAGGAGGAGGCCAGGCGGAAGGATTATTACCGGAACCCCACGGAAGCTGCCGTTATTATGTGGAACCGGAAAATTTAGGAATGCATACAACATTTACCACTTAAAATCGACAAAATCTGCGCTATACTGGGGCTGGAATCGATTTTGAGAAAGGTGAGGATGTTATGAGACGATACGGAAGGAACGGACAGCTTGAAACAGTTGTCTGCAACAAATGTGGAAAAAAACTGGTGGTAGAGCGGGGCATCTTAAGAGAAGGCGCCCTGATGCTGGACCACGCATGGGATTTCTTCTCGGAAAAGGACGGAGAAATCCATCATTTTGATTTGTGTGAGGACTGCTATGACGACTGGCTCCGCCAGTTTAAGATAGCGGTGGACGTGGAGGAACAGAACGAACTGTTGTAAGGCCCGCCGATGCCTCACGGACTGGAGGATTTATGTTAGATGTCTGCCTGCTGGGAACCGGAGGCATGATGCCGCTGCCGTATCGATGGCTGACGGCTATGATGACCCGCTGCGAAGGAAGCAATCTGCTGATTGACTGCGGAGAGGGAACTCAGATTGCATTAAAAGAAAAGGGCTGGAGCCCGAAACCCATTGATTTTATCTGCTTTACCCATTACCATGCGGACCATATCAGCGGTCTTCCTGGACTTTTGCTGACGATGGGGAATGCGGAGCGTACAGAGCCGCTGACGCTGATTGGCCCCAAGGGGCTGGAGCGTGTGGTCAATGCGCTGCGGACCATCGCGCCGGAACTGCCCTTTGAGCTTCGCTTTATCGAACTGACAGAGCCCAGGCATCAGATGAAGCTGGGACCGTATGTGGTCGATGCGTACCGGGTCAATCACAATGTGATCTGCTACGGGTATGCCGTTTCCATCCTGCGTACCGGCCGTTTTGATGTGGAGCGGGCCCGTTCCCAGGAGATTCCGCAGAGGTTCTGGAGCCGCCTTCAGAAGGGGGAGGTCATAGAGGACAATGGCCGGACTCTGACACCGGATATGGTATTAGGGCCGGACCGCAAAGGGATTAAGGTTGCCTACTGTACCGATACCCGGCCGGTCCCTGTGATCGCAGAATATGCCAGGGATGCGGACCTGATGATCTGCGAGGGCATGTACGGAGAAAAAGAGAAGCTTGCAAAGGCAAGAGAATACAAGCATATGACCTTTTATGAAGCGGCCGGACTGGCCAAGGAGGCCTGCCCGAAGGAACTGTGGCTGACTCATTACAGCCCGTCCCTGACCCGCCCGGAGGAATATATGGAGGAAGTCAGGTCCATTTTCCCGGCGGCCAAGGCAGCCAGAGACGGCTGGAGCCTGGAGCTGGGATTTGAGGAGGACTGACGATGGAGGAGAACATGGAGAGAAGCATGAAAGATACCATGAATGAAACCATAAGTGAAATTACAAAAGAGGACGTTTATATCCTGGCAATTGAGAGCTCCTGCGATGAGACGGCGGCATCCGTGGTAAAGAACGGGCGAACCGTTCTTTCGAATGTAATCTCATCCCAGATTGCCCTTCATACCCTGTATGGCGGAGTGGTGCCGGAAATCGCATCCCGCAAGCATATCGAGAAGATCAACCAGGTAATTGAGGAGGCTCTTGCGGAGGCCGGGATGGAGCTGGAGCAGATGACTGCGATTGCAGTAACCTACGGGCCGGGACTGGTGGGCGCCCTGCTGGTGGGCGTGGCAGAGGCAAAGGCCATCGCTTATGCGGCAAAAAAGCCGCTAGTGGGCGTGCATCACATCGAAGGCCATGTTTCGGCCAATTTTATCGAGCATCCGGATCTGGAGCCGCCGTTTGTGTGCCTGATCGTGTCCGGCGGACATACCCATCTGGTGATCGTGAAGGATTATGGTGAATTTGAAATCATCGGACGCACCAGAGACGATGCGGCCGGAGAAGCATTTGATAAGGTGGCAAGAGCCGTTGGACTGGGCTATCCGGGCGGCCCGAAGGTGGATAAGGTGTCGAAGGAGGGCAATCCTCATGCCATCGAATTCCCAAGAGGAAAGATTGAGGGCTCGCCATATGATTTCAGCTTCAGCGGCTTAAAGTCCTGTGTGCTGAATCACATTAACCACGAGAAGATGATGGGAAATGAAATCAATGTACCGGATTTGGTGGCATCTTTCCAGAACTCGGTGGTAGATTCCCTGGTCAGCCGGGCTGTTATGGCGGCGCAGGAATACGGATACGACAAGCTTGCCATCGCAGGCGGCGTCGCTTCCAACTCGGCTCTTCGTGCCGGAATGAAGGCGGCCTGCGAGAAGGCCGGCATTTCCTTCTATTATCCGTCTCCGATTTTCTGTACTGATAATGCGGCGATGATTGGAGCAGCCGGATATTATGAATATATGAAGGGTACCAGACATGGATGGGATTTGAATGCGGTTCCGAACCTGAAGCTGGGAGAGCGGTAATTGTCTGCGGACGATGCAAAGTGCAAAAAGCCGAAAGTAAAAAGCAAAAATCAGCAGGAATCCGCAAATGGAAATAAGCAATGGAGATACAGGAGGATGAAAGGATGAGCAGAATCGGAGCGGTTGTCCTGGCAGCGGGACAGGGAAAACGGATGCAGTCTAAGGTGGCGAAGCAGTTCCTGGAGCTTGACGGACGGCCGCTGATTACCTATGCGCTGGAAGCCTTTGAAAAAAGCCGGGTAGATGAGATTATCCTGGTGACGGGAGCGGATGAGATTACCTACTGCGAAGAGGCGATTGTAAAAGCGTTTGGATTTTCCAAGGTGAAAGCGGTGGTGGCCGGAGGAAAAGAACGGTATCATTCCGTTTATGAAGGGCTGAAGGCGCTGGATGGGGAAGAAAAACCGGATTATGTGCTGATTCATGACGGGGCAAGGCCCCTTATCTCCAATGCTGTCATTGAACGGGCGGTGGAAGGCGCGGTGAAGTACCAGGCCTGTGTGGCCGGTATGCCGGTGAAGGATACCATCAAAGTCAGCGATGAAAATGGATTTGCAGCAGGAACTCCGGACCGGAGCCGGCTGTGGCAGATTCAGACCCCGCAGGCATTCGGGTATCCGCTGATTTATAAGGCTTATGAAACCATCATGAGCCAGCCGGAGTATCAGGAAAAGATTACGGATGATGCGATGGTGGTAGAGACGGTGACGAAGCATCCGGTAAAGCTGATAGAAGGCGATTACCGGAACATAAAAGTAACGACGCCGGAGGATTTGACAGCAGCCCGTGCGTTTCTTTCGGAGGTGCACCGGTAAGGCGCACCTCCCACTCTGGAAGAGGAGAGAGACGGTCCCTTTTTCGAAATGAAATCGGAATGATAAAACGGCCGGAAATGCAGTTGAAAAAACAATAAAAAAATCGTAAAAACCTGTTGACAGAATTAGACATGCGTGATAGAATAATCAAGTCGCTTACGGGAAGACAAAAACTTCTCAAAGTTATGACAAAGGAACTTAAAAAACTTCAAAAAAGCTCTTGACAAACAATTGCTTATCTGTTAAAATAGCGGAGCACGTTTGGAGAGATATCGAAGTGGTCATAACGAGGCGGTCTTGAAAACCGTTTGTCCGCAAGGGCGCGTGGGTTCGAATCCCACTCTCTCCGCTACTGACAAATGCATATTGAATTTGTTAAGTCAACCAAGCAGAAGTACCCAAGTGGTTGAAGGGGCTCCCCTGGAAAGGGAGTAGGTCGTT
>JAUNPZ010000133.1:0-5599 GCA_030536455.1 Lachnospiraceae bacterium
CGACCTGTGTGCTGGGGTCCTTGGAGCGCTTGGCAGACAGCTCCGCAACTCCCATGAAATATTCGTCCCAGGTGATGTAATCTTCTCGTTTTTCTGACATAACTAATCCCCTTCCTTACACCTTCAAAATATGATACCCCGCCGCCTTATTCAGCCGGTTCATAATCGCATGTCCCAAATCGCTGTCGGAAAAGCTTTCCGAGTAAATATAATCCACGCCTAAGTCATCAAAATCCCGAAGCACCGCATACAGATTATGGGCCACCGAATCTGCGCTGGAGCGTTTTCCGATGCTCCGCTTCACCGCCACCGTATACTCATCCATGGTTTCCTCGGTACAGATTACACCCACCCTGGCTCCGGTTTTCTCCATCCTGACGGCTTCCTCGTTCACCGCCCAAGCCATATAAAAGCTTTCCGGGTCCAGCTTCCAGCTCTTTCCGCTGTCGGTCATCATCCTGGAAACCCGGCTGTACAGGGCACTTCCCGGCTTATACAGTTCTTCGATGGTTTCATCCTTTAATTCCACCAGCGTCAGATCCCCCTTCGGCGCATAATGCTTGTACTTCATGCCCGGGGCCTTGGGGCGGACGCCGTCCTTCATCGGCCCTAAGATAGCCGGGTCAATCTCCACCCGTCCAAACAGTTCATCCAGCATCTCCTGGGTAATGGCGCCTGGTCTTAATATAACAGGCACCGGCCCGGTCACATCCACAATGGTGGACTCCACGCCGATTCCCACCGCGCCGCCGTCCACAACCATCTCAATCTTTCCGTTCATGTCCTGCCACACATGGTCCGCCGTGGTTGGGCTTGGACGGCCGGAGGTGTTGGCGCTGGGAGCCGCCACCGGAACACCGGCCAGGCAGATCAGCCGGCTGGCCACCGGGTCGCTGGGCATCCGCACAGCCACCGTGTCCAGTCCGCCGGTGGTTCCATAGGGCACGATGTCGCTTTTCGGGAAAATCATGGTCAATGGCCCCGGCCAGTATTTTTCTGCAAGAACCCGCCCTGCTTCCGGAATCTCCTTTACCAGAGGAGCCAGCTCCTCCATGCAGGAAATGTGGGCAATCAACGGATTGTCTGAAGGACGTCCCTTCGCCGCATAAATTTTTCTGGAAGCATCTGCATCCAGCGCATTGCCGCCAAGGCCGTATACCGTCTCTGTGGGGAAGGCCACCAGGCCGCCATTTCTCAGGATTTGGGCCGCCTCCAGAAGCTCCTCATCCTTCGGATGTCTGACATCCTCGATTTTTATCCGCTTTGTTTTTATTTTTTCTGTATGTTCCATCTCTTTGCACTTTCCTTTTCCATTACTCTGTCTTCATCCTGCGTGATTATCCGCTTTTCGCCGTATCTGCACCTGCTTTCCGCTAAAAGCCACACCATACTTCAAAATCTCCGAGATTCCCTGCCTCCTCATCTCCGTTTCATAAACACGCTCCTCTATCTGGTCAAGGGCCTGCTCCGCCAGCCTTCCAAGCTGCTTTTCCTCCAGCTCTTTTCCGGCCTTCAGCTCCATCAGGATTCCCGGCATTTTCTTATCCTTCGGCATCAGCTGAATGTCAAAACGTCCCTCGCCGGACTCCCGGTTGGAGGAAACCAGATAACGGTTGTCAAACATCGCGCAGATGCCGAGAATCAGCCCATGATAAAAGCTTTCGCTGGAAGCATCGTTATAGCTGATGGTCTGAATCAGAAATTTGTTCAGGGCATTCTCCAATGCTTCCGTCTTGTTCATATACAATGCCGCCTGAATCGCGGATGCGGACGACTGCGGAACAATCTTCTGCATATGCCCCAGAATCTCTTTGCTGTAAACAAATGTAATTTCCTTGTTGGGCAGGGATACCTCGCACATATAATCGCCGCCGAACTGCTGCTCCGTCTTTTCTGCCTTCAGATAACCGGCAACCAGCAGAAAGCTGTAGATGGAAGCGCCGTTCTGATGAAGCTGCGGGTAAATCACGCTGGTATCCACGCGGGTCAGAATCTGCCCCCCGCTCATCAGCGCATGGAGCTGCTCTAAGGTATCCGCATCTGCATCCTCCAAAAGCTCCCCTATGATATCGTTGCTGCCCGTAGACATCCAGAACGCCTGCGGGCAGCATCCATTATTAAAATAGCTGACCACCGACCAGGGATTAAATATATCGGTATTGCCGAAGTGATACCCGTCATACCATTCGCAAAGCTCCCCATACTTCTCCGAAGCCTGATAATACGCCGCCATCTGCCGAACCTCTTCTGCCGTGAATCCAAAGTATTCACTGTACCGGTCATCCAGGATTGAATTTATTTTGATATTATTTAACCCGCTGAAAATGCTCTCTTTTGCTACCCGCAGAATCCCGGTCAGAAATCCAAAGGACAGATGTGGATTGTCCTTAAAACCACCGGAGAACAGGTTCCGCATAAACAGAATCGCATCATCGTAATAACCCTGCATATATCCCTGCTGAATCGGCGTATCATATTCATCAATGATAATCACCGGTTCCCGTCCATAATGCTTGTGCAGCATCAGACTTAACACCGACAAAGCCAGCGTCATCTCCACATCCGTCGCCGTACCGGAAGTTATCCTCCCATAATAAGCGCGCTCGTACTCCAGACACATGGGGCTGTCCGCCAGCTCCCTGTGGCGTCCGAACTCCATGGCCAGAATATGCGCGATATTATCCTTGGCCTCCGTCCAGGTACGAAACTTTACATCCTTAAACGTAAGGAAAATAACCGGATACTGCCCCTGAAAACTTCGGTAATGCTCCCCGCAGTCCCATATTTTCAGGTTTTGGAAGTAAATCGAGGTATCCTCCTCACTCTTTTCAAAAAAAACGCGAAGCATATCCATGGTCAGCGTTTTTCCAAACCGCCTTGGACGGGTAAACAGGGAAACCTTCGGCCTCTCATCCAGGAAATCCCGAATCATCGCGGTTTTGTCTACATAATAGTAGTGGGAGACTGCGTCCTTAAAATCAGAAATACCGATTGGAAGAGGCAGCACTGCACTTCCTCCCCGATGCCTGGCATCCGCAGGCTTTTTCGTCACAGACGGAATCATCCAGCTTTTTCCTGACTTGTGCGCTCCCGGAATCCGCCCCTCCTTGCACAATACCGCAATTCGGCGTTCGGATATCTTCCACCGCTTTGCCGCTTCCTTGCAGGTCATCTCCCTCGCCATATGCATTGACCTCCATATTTTTGTAACATCTTCCATATGAGGCGATTACACTCCTCTGATATAACGCCATTATACGAGTTTTAGAGAATAATTTCAATATATTTTATTCGTTTTCACGCAGATATTATTCGTTTTGAATCCTGCCAATTCCGAAATATAAAAATCTCTGCAGAGATTTTTACACTCTGCAGAGATTTTCATTCACAAAGCCGCACGGTATCTTACTGCCCCTGATTCTCCCTCGCCATATTCACAAACTTGGTAAACTCCGGTCTCCACAGAAGCTCCACGGTTCCGATGGGGCCGTTTCTCTGCTTCGCGATGATAACCTCCGCCACATTAGGCTTTTCGGTATCCTTATTGTAGTAATCATCACGGTACAGGAACATAACCACGTCCGCATCCTGCTCGATGGCTCCCGACTCTCGAAGGTCGGAAAGCATGGGCCGGTGGTCCTGTCTGGTCTCGCAGGCACGGCTTAGCTGGGACAATGCGATCACCGGAGCATTCATCTCACGGGCCAGCGCCTTTAAGGAGCGGGAAATCTCCGAAATCTCCTGCTGACGGTTGTCGCCGGACTTTCCGGTACCGGTCATAAGCTGCAGGTAGTCGATGATGATCATGCTTAATCCGAATTCCAGCTTCATCTTCCGGCACTTGCTCCGAAGCTCCGTGATGGAAATACCCGGCGTGTCATCGATAATCAGCTTGGAATTTCCGATAATGCCGATTCCTTCCACCACCGCGTCCCAGTCCGCATCCGTCAGGCTTCCGGTACGCAGCTTCTGGGAATCCACATTGGACTCCATGGAAAGCATACGGTTTACCAGCTGCTCCTTGGACATCTCCAGACTGAATACCATACAGGGCAGACCCTTCCGCACCGCCACATGGTCCACCAGGTTCAGAACGAACGCCGTCTTGCCCATGGAAGGACGGGCCGCAATCAGCACGAAATCCGACGGCTGCATACCGGAGGTCTTGTAATCCAGGTCGATAAATCCGGTGGGAATACCGGTAACGGTCCCTCCGGACTTGGATGCCGTCTCAATCTTTTCCAGTACATTCAGCGCCACCTGCTTGATGGGCACGAATTCCCCGGAGGTCCGGCTCTGCAGCAGGTCAAAAATTGATTTTTCCGTATGGGCCAGAATATCCTCCAGCTTGTCCTTACCCACATAACAGGTATTGGCAATCTCCTCATTGACCCGGATCAACCGTCTGAGAACCGCCTTCTCCCGCACGATATTGGCGTAGGACTTTACATTCGCCGAGGTGGGCACCGTCGTGATGATATCCCGGACGAAATCCAGGCTGCTGACCTCCGGCGGAACGTCTTTTTCCTTTAAACGATTTTGAAGGGTCACCAGGTCAACCGGCTTCCCTTCATTAAACAGTTCCACCATGGATTCAAACATGACTCCATACTGGTGCTGGTAAAAATCATCTGCTGTCACAATTTCAGATGCCGAGATAATCGCCTCCCGGTCCATCAGCATGGAACCGATTACCGACTGCTCTGCCTCTACACTGTGGGGAAGCACCCGCTTTAACAGCGCTTCATCCATATTTTTCCTCCGTTCTGTGCTGTGCATCTTTCACCGCACATGCAGGTTTTTACGCTTCCACTACCTTCACGGCCAGCTTCGCCGTCACATCCTTGTGAAGCTTAATCGGCACCTCATGGGTTCCGAAGGTCTTAAGCGGCTCCGGCATCACGAATTTCTTCTTGTCGATATCCATCTTTAACTGCTCGGTGATGGCCTTGCTGATCTCCTTGCCGGAAATGGAGCCGAATGCTCTTCCGCCTTCTCCTGCCTTCATGGAAACGGTAACGGACAGCTCGGAAATCTTTTCAGCCAGCGCCTTTGCATCCGCTAACTGCTGTGCCGCCAGCTTTTCCGCATTGGCCTTCTGCAGCTTTAAGTCATTTAAGTTCTTGCCGGTAGCCTCCACGCCTAACTTCTTCGGCAGGATGAAATTTCTGGCATAGCCGTCATTCACCTTTACAATCTGTCCCTTTTTTCCTAACGCCTTTACGTCCTCTAATAATACAATATCCATTATGATACTTCTCCCTTCTCTAACATCTCATCAATGACGCCCTTCACCATCGCCTTCGCCTGGTCCATCGTAACGCCTTCTAACTGGGCGCCGGCGACCGCTCTGTGTCCGCCTCCGCCCAGAAGCTCCATCATCACCTGAACATTTACTTCATCGATGGAGCGCGCGCTTGCATAAATCACATGATTATACTCCGTCAGCACCACGGAAGCCTTGATGCCGTTGATTTCCAGCAGGTCGTTGGCCGCCTGCGCGCCCACAATCGTCGGGCTGTCCAGTCCCTCCGCCGGGCAGGCGCTGATGGCAAATACTTCCTTGTAAACCTCCGCCTCACGGACGGCCTCCGCCTTC
>JAUNPZ010000133.1:5699-7332 GCA_030536455.1 Lachnospiraceae bacterium
ACCATCTCACAGGCAGACGAAGCATACGGCTCCACATAGGAAAGCACCGCATTGTCGATGATCTCACTGCTCTGGCGGTGGTGGTCTAAAACCACGATGCTCTTCACCATCTTAAGCAGCGCCGGCGCATCGGTGATGCTTGGCCGGTTCACGTCAACCACCACCAGGATGGTATTGGCATCCACCAGCTCCGCCGCTTTCGCGCCATTTAAGAATAAGTCCTCCGGGTAATCCGGATTTCCAAGAAAACGGTCCATCATCGGTTTCACCGAGGTGGTCACGTCATTGATTACAATATTCGCCTTCTTATTCAGAGCGGTGGCAATCCGGTAGATGCCGAGAGCCGCGCCGAAGGAATCAATATCCGCCATCTTATGGCCCATGATTAACATCCGGTCCTTGTTCTCCATCAGCTCTCTTAAGGCATGGGCCTTCACGCGGGCCTTCACACGGGTATTCTTCTCCACCTGCTGGGCTTTTCCGCCAAAATAGAGAATCTTCTCCCCGTTCTTCACAACCGCCTGGTCGCCGCCGCGCCCCAAAGCCATGTCAATGGCCATTCGGGCATAATCATAATTCTGGCTGTAGGTTTCGCCGTTCATGCCCAGACCGATGCTTAAGGTCACGGCCATCTCATTGCCGATATTGACCGTCTTCACATCCTCCAGAATCGCAAAACGGTCCTCCTGAATCCGCTCCACATACTGCTGCTTCACCGTAAAGAAATATTTGTCCTTCTCCAGCTTCTTCACAATGCCGTTCATGGCAGAAATGTACTTGTTGATTTTCCGGTCGATGAGCGCCATCAGAAGAGAACGGCGCACTTCCTCCACGCTCTCTAATGCCTCATCGTAATTATCCAGATAAACCAGACCGGCAACCATCTTCTGGTTGTCAATTTCCTTCTTATAATGAAGAATCTCCGTCTCATCCGCCAGATAAACCGCCAGCAGGCTTTCATTCGCAAACTCTTCTCCCATGCTGCTGTCTAAGGAAGCGGCCTCCTTTAAGGAAACCCATCTTAAATCCACCCGGTAATTCCGGTTGTCAAACTCCGTATGGATGCAGATTTCCTCCTGGTCCTTCTGCTCCAGAAGCTCCTTCGTCACCTCCGGAAACAGGCCAATCAGACTCTTCCGGCTGTGCCGGTCCACGCCAATCAGCTCGCTGAATGCCTGATTCACCCACAAAAGCCGTCCCCTCTCATCCGCGATGGCGTAGGGCTGCTTCATCTCAGCCAGAAGCTGCCTCTGAATCCAGGCATATTCGGAGGAAAACTCCACCAGCCCGGCGAGCATCGACTTTCTCTGATAAAAATAAAGCCCAAGGGCAAGCAGGATATACAGAAGGGTAAATCCGCACATCACCGCGCCCGCTTTCACGCTGACGGCACTCATCACCAGGTTGGCCAGTATCAGCAGGGCTGACAGAATCAAAGGCCACTGCAGGAACATTCCCAGCTGCCCTTTGACCCGAATCTTTTTTTTCATAGTATTTTCTCCTTTGAACACCACATGCGGCTGCCCTTTTCCGCCCAGCCACACTCCGGTGAATCAGTTTCTCACAAACGCCCATTTTATACATTATAGCACAAAGGGGCTTTTCCGTCCATGGAAAATAAACGAAGGTGGTA
>JAUNPZ010000134.1 GCA_030536455.1 Lachnospiraceae bacterium
TGTAACGAACAGGAGGAAAACCGCGCAGAAATCTCTGGACAAACGGCGGAATCTATGGTAATATAACCACGTTTTGAGTAAGGCAAATGGCCGCTGCTGCGATACCGAAAGGCCGCAGGAGAGGAAAGTCCGGGCTTCACAGGGCAGGATGCCAGATAACGTCTGGTGGAGGCGACTCCAAGGAAAGTGCAACAGAAAATTAACCGCTGGAGATTCCGGGAAACCGGAAGGATTCAGTAAGGGTGGAAAGGCAGTGTAAGAGACTACCGCCTGGCTGGTAACAGACAGGGCTCTGCAAACCCCATTCGAAGCAAGACCAAACAGGAGGCATAAGGCGGCCCGTCTGCCTCCGGGTAGGTTGCTTGAGGCTGCTGGTGACTGCAGTCCTAGATAGATGGCCATTCACGACATAACCCGGCTTACCGCTTTGCTCAAAGCTTATAAAAAGAATCAAAAAGGCAGCTCCTGATTGCATTTAACGCTCAGGAGCTGCCTTCTGCTTTTCGTTCGTTTCTGTTTTATGTGTTTTTAACGGGTGTACTTCTCATCGCAGTACTTGCATCGATAGGATTCGGTCTTCTCATCTGCCAGGTAGAATACGTCCGGCAGCTCCTGCTCGATGGAAGTGATGCAGCGGGGATTCTTGCAGTGGATGACGTTGGTAATCTTCTTCGGCAGCTTTAATGCCTTCTTTTCCACAATCTGGTTGTCACGGATGATGTTGACCGTAATCTTGTGGTTGAAGAAGCCCAGCACATCCAGGTCAATCACATCTAAGCCGCCCTCAATCTTGATGATGTCTTTGCGGCCCATCTTCTTGCTTCTGGCATTTTTAATGATGGCAACCTGGCAGTCCAGCTTGTCTAAGCCTAAATGATAGTAGATATCCAGGCTCTTGCACGCCTCGATATGGTCTAATACGATGCCTTCCTTTAATCCGCTGATATTTAACATGGCGCTTTCACCTCCAGTAATTTCATAATCAGGGCCATGCGGACATATACGCCGTACTGGGCCTGTCTAAAGTAAGCGGCTCTTGGGTCCTTGTCTACCTCAACCGAAATCTCATTCACACGAGGAAGGGGATGGAGCACATACATATCCGGCTTTGCCAGCTTCATCTTCTTTGGAGTCAGGATGTAGCAATCCTTCAGACGAATATAATCCTCTTCGTTAAAGAAACGCTCCTTCTGCACGCGGGTCATGTAAAGGATGTCTAATTCCGGAAGTGCCTCGTCTAAGTTGCCAAGCTCCTTGAATTCCACGTTATTCGCCTTTAATACGTCCTCGCGGATGTATTCCGGAACACACAGCTCCGGCGGGGAAATCAGGACGAACTTGATATTCGGGTAGCGTACCAGCGCGTTAATCAGGGAATGAACGGTACGGCCGAACTTTAAGTCGCCGCATAAGCCAACGGTTAATCCATCCAGACGTCCCTTTAAGGAATGGATGGTCAGCAGGTCCGTTAAGGTCTGGGTCGGATGCTGATGGCCGCCGTCACCGGCATTGATAACCGGGATGCCGGAATTCATCGATGCAACTAATGCGGAACCCTCTTTTGGATGGCGCATGGCGCAGATATCTGCGTAGCAGGAAATGACACGGATGGTGTCAGCGATGCTTTCGCCCTTTGCAGCAGAACTGGAATCAGCAGAAGAAAAACCAAGTACGCTGCCGCCCAGATTCAGCATGGCAGCTTCAAAGCTAAGACGGGTTCTGGTACTTGGCTCGTAGAAGCAGGTGGCCAGTTTCTTGCCGTCACAAACATGAGCATATTTGGAGGGATTTTTTTCGATGTCGCCGGCAACCTCCAGCAGCTCGTCAATCTCCTCCACCGTAAAATCTAATGGGTTGAGTAAATGTCTCATGGGAACCTCCTTTGTATTCGCGTCTCATCTCTATCTTTAATCTTTCCTATTATAAAGCATTTGAATCGAGAAAGCTACTACTTTTTTATTAGAAATATGAATCAATTCCCCGTGATTTTTATCCAATGCTTATGAGCCGCAGGAACTGCCGGAAGAATCCGCAAAAGGAATACAAGGAACGGCTGTTTTGTGCTATACTGGAAGGAAGAAATCAGGATAAGCAGAATGCGGGGGTTTTACCATGGCGAAATCATTGGAACAGATTGTGATAGAAGGGCAGGCGGCGGAGTGCCGTTCCCTGGAGGAGCTGTTTGTATTGTGGCAGACCATGCAGCATACGGAAGACGGGGGAGGCAGCGCGGACTGCTACGAGGAGATTGACCGGAGGAGCTTTCACATTGACGGAGTGATGAAGCCGGAGGCATTTTCCGGTGTGCTGTACATATTGAGGGAGCCGAGCCTGAAGCGGTATATCCAGAAGGGGCTTACGTTCCCGGTGATTACCGATGTCCGCCGGGAGTTCTTCAAATACCGGAAGGGCTACCGGGACGAATGCGGCTATCTGGCCGGGATGCAGCGGATTCTTCTGGGCGGGCAGGCGGAGGGCATGACCGCCGCGCAGGTAATGGAAACGCTGGGCGTGCTGTATGTGAACAAGCGGGGCGGCCGGGAGTCCTCGGACCCGGTGTGGCTGAATTATGGATATGAATACATCGAATTCATCAAGCAGCAGATTTATCTGATACAGCCAAAGGTCATCGTCTGCGGCGGCGAGGATGTGTTCCGGCTGATTGTCAAGGAGGTTTTTTCGAATAAGAAACGGGTCCGGGGCAGGGGCGAGCATATGGTGTGGAAGGATATGGTAAAGGATTACCAGTTCACGGCAGATGCAGGCTACCGCCATACCGACGATCCGGACAGGACGGCAGTCGTGGTGGTAAACATGTGGAATCCGGCCTATCGGGTGAACAAGGAGCAGTACCTTTCTCCGGAGGAATATCTGAAGGAATTTGAGCGGAGAAGCGGGAATCTTTCTTCTTTTATCCGCAAATAGACAGATGTAAGGAAACTTTAAAGAAGATTAAGAAAAAAGGAACAGCCATTCGAGAAAGAATATGCTAAACTTAGCAGGTAAACCTTGTAATGTAAAGTGCGAAACGTGTGAAAACGGAGCAGCTGCAAATATAGGAACAGAGAGGCAGGAACAGATGAAAAAGGTTCCCATTATTCAGGTGAAAAATCTTTATAAAATATACCGGGTAGGCGAGACGAAGGTCCGCGCGCTGAACGGCGTAGATTTTACCTTATATAAAGGCGAATTCTGCGCAATCGTAGGAACCTCCGGTTCTGGAAAGTCCACCCTTTTGAATATGCTGGCCGGGCTGGAGAAGCCGACAAAGGGGGAAATCCAGATAGCGGGAAAGCATATCGAGAGCCTGTCGGAGAAGGAGCTTGTGACCTTCCGCCGGGAGAAGATTGGATTTATCTTTCAGTCCTACAATCTGTTGAATACCATGAATGCCATAGAGAATGTTGCGATGCCCCTTTCCTTTCGGGGAATGAACAAGAAGGAGCGTCTGGCCAGGGCAAAAAAATATATGGACCTGGTGGGCGTGGGCGGTCAGGCGAAGCATATGCCGAACCAGATGTCCGGCGGCCAGCAGCAGCGTGTGGGAATCGCCAGGGCGTTGGCGGTGAATCCGCAGATTATCTTTGCGGACGAGCCCACCGGAAATCTGGATTCCCGCACCACCATGGAGGTGCTGCGGCTGATGCAGAAGATTGTCCGGGAGCAGAAGCAGACGCTGGTCATGGTAACCCATGATAATAATCTGGCTTCCTATGCAGACCGGAGAATCCGAATCGTGGATGGCAAGATTGTAAGCATCGAGGAAGGCGCCCGCCAGCCGGAAGCGGCTGCGGGAGAGGCAGCGGATACAGAACAAACAGCAGATATGAGTCAGAAAGCAGGGAGGAACTGAGTATGAGATGGACACGCATTATGAAACGGATGGGGGTGGCAGCCATTGCTGCCGTTATGGGGCTCTCTTCTCCGGTGACGATGATAACGTCCCATGCCGCCTATGAGAATGTTATGGGCAGCGAGTATGATAATACTTATGTCATTATCCGGAAGGACCCGACCGGAAAGGTTGGGAAAAATATCAGCGTCCCGGTTACCATCAAGGCGCCGGATTACATGGAGGACGTATGGGTTGGATTTTCGGATGAAATCGAAGGCTTTTATGAGATGCCGGAGGACGGCGGAAAGGAAGCCGGACTTCAGAACCGTTTCCCTTTTGAAATCAATGAATCTACCTTTAAGCCGAAAAAGCTTGGAAACTTAAATGAAGGAAGCACTAAAACCGTCACCCTTTCCGCCCGTGTGCGCCGCGATATGGCGGAAGGCTATTACTGTATCCCGATTGCCGTCTATATCGGCGGACCGGAGAATACGGCAGAGGTGGACTACATCAATGTGTGGATTGGCGGCGCCGGTTCCGGCACCGGAACCGATGA
Source organism: Lachnospiraceae bacterium (assembly GCA_030536455.1). Taxonomy (GTDB): domain Bacteria; phylum Bacillota; class Clostridia; order Lachnospirales; family Lachnospiraceae; genus Caccovicinus. The sequence goes on from JAUNPZ010000134.1 coordinate 4,392, forward strand.
TGAAGAGGAGAGCACGGAGGATGTGGCTTTCGTTCTGGGAGAAGGCCAGTCCACGCCTTACGGGACCTACCCGAACGTGATGAATTTCGGCATCAATATGCGGAACAAAAGCCTGATGCCGGCTTACGACGTTACGGTAAGCATGGTTCTCAGCAGAAGCGATGATGAGTTCCCGTTTAAGATTAATGACGGAAACTACGACCGGCATTTTGATGTGATTGAATCCGGACAGACGGTGCAGCTTCCCTACAGCATGGCCATCCGCGAGAACAGCTATACCGGTTATTATCCGTTGAAGTTTAAGATTACCTACCGGGAGAGCATGGACGGCGACCAGAAGGTGGCGGAAGGTCCGGGCGCGGTGATTCACTCCGGCAGCACCGGCGGAAGCCAGAACCAGAGCACGGACACCACGGTCCAGTCCAAGGAATATGAATTCTATGTACATATCACCAGCAAGGAAAAGGAAGATTCCCTGGGTGATTTTAATGAGAATGACCGTACCAAGGCGAGAATCATCGTAGAAGGCTTCCAGACCATACCGGAGAAGATTATGGCCGGAGAAGAGTTCGAGATGGTGCTGCGGATGAAGAATGCCTCGACCCAGGTGGCTGCAAGCAACATTTTATTCACCCTGGAGCCGGAGAAGGTCGATAACACCTCGGTATTCTCCACCGAATCCGGTTCCTCCTCCATCGTGGTCAATTCCCTGGGAGCTGGAGAGTCCACGGAGCTGCGGATGAAATTCCTGGCAAAGGCCGGAATCGACCAACGTTCCTATTCCCTTACGATTAAGGAAAAATACGACAGCCCGGAATTTAAGAATGCAGAAGAGAGCGTGGTTGTGGATGTGCCGATTTACCAGAAGGCGCGTTTTTCCACCAGCACTTTCGAGGTGATGCCGGAATCCATCGAGGTGGGCGGAGAGACGAACATCATGTTCGGCGTCAACAACACCGGACGAATCCAGCTTTATAATGTAAATGCGCGGTTTGAAGCCGATTCCATCAAGACCACCGAGGCCTATGTGGGCAATATCAAGCCCGGCGAAACCGGCAACGTGGATATTATGGTAACCGGCGAAGCGCCCACTGCCGACGACGGCAAGATAAAGGTCATCATCTCCTATGAGGATGAGAACGGTGAGGTAACGGAGACGGAAAAGGAACTGAATCTGTTCGTAACGGAGCCGATGATGATGGACGAAGGCATGATGGGCGACATGTCCGGCATGGAAGGCATGGAGGGCATGGAGGCCGATGCACCGGCCGGAATCGCAGGCTGGATGGCGGACCCGGTCAAGAAAAAGATTCTGATTGCCGGAGGCGTGGTGCTTGTGGCAGCCGCCGCAGCCGGCACGGTATTATTTGTAAAGCACCGGAAAAAGAAGAAGGCTCAGAAGGAAGAGGAAGAGGGAATCGACGATGAAATTTCGTGATTTGCTGGTAATGAGCGTAAATAACCTGCTTCGGCGGAAGCTCCGCACCATTCTGACCGTTCTTGGAGTTGTAATCGGCACGGCCTCCATCGTGGTGATGGTTTCCCTGGGTATTGGACTGAAGGAGCTGAACATGGAGCAGATTGCTTCTTACGGAAGCCTGACGACGGTTCAGGTCTACTCCGAATCCAGGTGGTCCATGGGAGGCGGAAGCTCCGACTCCAAGACGGAGCCTAATTATGTGACGGACGACGTGATAAAGCTTTTGAGGAAGATTCCTCATGTAAAAGGCGTATCGCCGGTTCTTTCCGTTAATGTTCTGATGAAGCAGGGCGCTTATGAAACCAATACCCGCCTGATGGGAGTGAGTCAGGATTATATGAAAGAAATTCCGCTGGGAGAGGGCAGCCTGCCTTCTCCGAATGACAAAGAGCTGAAGCTTGTCATCGGCAATCAGATTCCCACCCAGTTTTACCATTCCAAAACCGGAAAGGGCTACTGGGAGACGGGAGAACTGCCGGATGTGGACTTTATGAACAAGCCGCTCTTTGTGATTTTCGATATGAATGCTTATTACCAGTCCATGAGCGGAAGCACGGACGGCATGGCTGCGGTGAAGCCGCCGAAGAAATACATGATTCAGACGGCCGGTATGGTAGAGGGTGGGCAGGATGACTGGAATTACTACAGCTACAACGTGTATGTGGATATCGATGTGCTGGAGACTCAGTTAAAGCGTATCTTCAAAAAGAAGCCCATCCCGAATCAGCCCACCACGAAAAAAGGGAAGGCCCTTCCCTACCTGGTGTATGATTCTGCGCAGGTATTCGTAGAAGACCTGGAATATGTGACGGATGTGCAGAAGGCCATCAATGACCTGGGCTACCAGGCCGAAAGCAATATGGAATGGCTGGAGCAGTCCAAAAAGCAGTCCCAGATGATACAGGCCGTGCTGGGCGGCATCGGAGCCGTGTCCCTGTTCGTCGCCGCAATCGGCATCGCCAATACCATGATGATGTCCATCTATGAGAGAACCAAAGAAATCGGCGTGATGAAGGTTCTGGGCTGCGACATGCGGAATATCCGGGATATGTTCCTTCTGGAATCCGGATTTATCGGATTTATGGGCGGTATCGTCGGAATTCTTTTAAGCTTTACTGTATCGTTTATCATCAATCATTTTGCAGGCGGCCAGCTGTTGACCGGCATGGCCGGAGATATCTCCAGAATTCCGATGTGGCTGAATCTGGCGGCGCTGGGATTTGCCATTTTTGTGGGCATGGCAGCCGGATTCCTGCCGGCGACCAGGGCAATGAAATTGAGTCCGTTGGCGGCGATTCGGAATGAATAAATGCGTTTTTATGCCTGCTGATTTTCATTTACAAACCACTTGACATAACTTTGAAATAAGTGTAGTATGATATATAGCTAAGGAGTGTGAGAAGTCCATGGCCATAACGAAAACCCCAGAGTTGCGGCTCTGGGGTTTTCTTGCTC
>JAUNPZ010000018.1:0-8846 GCA_030536455.1 Lachnospiraceae bacterium
GACAACCGTGGAGACGGCCAGAGAGGCGGCTACCAGGGCAGCCGTGACAACCGTGGAGACGGCCAGAGAGGCGGCTATCAGGGCGGCCAGGGCGGACGCTCCGGCTCCGGAAGAGGGCAGAATTCCAAGTCTGCATTCGATACTCCGATCCAGACCAAGCCGACCAGCAACCGTCAGGCAAATAAGAACGCATATAAGAACGATAAATACGATAAGAAGAACCGTGATGTGGAAGATGGACGCATGAAGGGCGGAAAGCCGGCAAAGGGCGCATTTATCATGCCGCAGAAGCCGGTGAAGGAGAAGGAAGAGGAAGTGATCAAGGTAATCACCCTTCCGGAAGTAATCACCATCAAGGAGCTGGCTGCAAAGATGAAGATCCAGCCATCTGTTATCGTCGGCAAGCTCTTTAAGGAAAAGGGCCAGATGGTAACCGTAAACCAGGAAGTGGATTACGAGCAGGCAGAAGAGATTGCCATGGAGTTTGATATCCTCTGTGAAAAGGAAGAGAAGGTGGATGTGATTGCCGAGCTTCTGAAGGAGGACGAGGAAGATGAGAAGAACATGGTGACCAGACCGCCGGTAATCTGTGTCATGGGTCACGTTGACCACGGTAAAACCTCCCTTCTGGATGCCATCCGTGCGGCAAATGTTACGGCAAAAGAGGCAGGCGGCATCACCCAGCACATCGGCGCATACACCGTAGATGTGAACGGACAGAAGATTACCTTCTTAGATACCCCAGGACATGAGGCATTTACCGCCATGCGTATGAGAGGCGCACAGTCTACCGATATCGCAATCCTGGTTGTAGCGGCGGATGACGGCGTGATGCCGCAGACCGTAGAGGCAATCAATCATGCCAAGGCTGCCGGTGTGGAAATCATCGTTGCCATCAACAAGATTGATAAGCCGAGCGCCAATATCGACCGTGTGAAGCAGGAGCTGAGCGAGTATGAACTGATTCCGGAGGATTGGGGCGGCAGCACCGTATTCGTGCCGGTTTCCGCACATACCCACGAAGGCATCAAGGAGCTTCTGGAGATGATCCTGCTGACTGCAGAGGTAAAGGAATTGAAGGCAGACCCGAACCGTAAGGCTAGAGGTCTGGTGATCGAGGCCGAGCTTGACAAGGGCAAGGGTCCGGTTGCCACCATCCTGGTGCAGAAGGGTACCCTGCGGGTAGGCGATAATGTGGCAGTGGGCGCATGCTACGGCAAGGTCCGCGCCATGATGGATGATAAGGGACGCCGCGTGAAGGAAGCAGCACCGTCCACCCCGGTTGAGATTCTGGGCTTAAACGATGTTCCGAACGCAGGTGAGATTTTTGTGGTAACGGAAAATGAGAAGGAGGCAAGAGCATTTGCCGAGACCTTCATCAGCGAGGAGAAGACCCGTCTGATTGATGATACCAAGGCGAAGCTGTCTCTGGACGCTCTGTTCAGCCAGATTCAGGCCGGTAATGTGAAGGAGCTGCCGATTATCATCAAGGCGGACGTTCAGGGCTCCGTGGAGGCAGTAAAGCAGAGTCTGGTGAAGCTGTCCAACGAAGAGGTAATGGTAAAGGTAATCCACGGCGGTGTTGGCGCAATCAACGAGTCCGATGTTACCCTGGCATCCGCTTCTAATGCGATCATCATCGGCTTCAACGTTCGTCCGGACGCGACTGCGAAATCCATCGCAGACCGTGAGAAGGTAGACATTCGTCTGTACCGCGTCATCTACCAGGCAATCGAGGATGTGGAAGCGGCGATGAAGGGCATGCTTGACCCGGTATTCGAGGAGAAGGTAATCGGCCACGCAGTGGTACGCCAGACCTTCAAGGCTTCCGGCGTGGGCACGATTGCAGGCTCCTATGTGCTGGACGGCTCCTTTACCAGAGGCTGCAGCGCGCGGATTACTCGTGACGGCTCCCAGATTTATGACGGTCCGCTGACCTCCTTAAAGCGTTTCAAGGATGACGTGAAGGAAGTAAAGGCCGGATATGAGTGCGGTCTGGTATTTGAGAAGTTCAACGACCTTCAGGAAGATGATATGATTGAAGCATATGCTATGGTTGAGGTTCCGAGATAACCGCAGCAGGAAAGAGAGTATATGAGAAAGAACAGCATAAAGAATACAAGAATTAACATGGAAGTGCAGCGGGAACTGAGTGAGATCATCCGGGGCGGAATCAAGGACCCGCGCATCCATCCGATGACTACGGTGGTGGATGTGCAGGTGACTCCGGATTTAAAGTACTGCAAGGCATATGTAAGCGTTCTGGGCGACGAGGAAGCCGCTAAGAATACTCTTGCGGGCTTAAAGAGCGCAGTTGGATATATCCGCAGAGAGCTGGCCAGAAGAGTCAACCTTCGGAATACGCCGGAGATTACCTTTGTTCTGGACCAGTCCATCGAGTACGGTGTGCACATGTCGCATCTGATTGATGAAGTGACCAAGGATTTAAAAGAGGAAAGCAGCGACGAAGAATAAACCAAAAACGGCGCGGCAGGGGATTGGAACCGGCTGCGCCGCTGCGGGAAATGTCAGAAAGGAAGTGACATTCATGTCGATACTGGATACGAAGCTGAATCATGTGAAGACGGTACTGATTCTGGGACACGTCCACCCGGATGGAGACTGTATCGGCTCTGCTCTGGGACTTTATAATTATCTGGAGGCGGTGTATCCGCAGCTGGAGGTTACCCTGTGTCTGGAGGAGCCATCGGTGAAATTTGCATATCTGAAGGGATTTGATCAGATCCGGACGGATTTTACGGAAGGTGTTTCCTTCGATTTGTGCATCTGCCTGGACTGCAGTGACAAGGAGCGGCTGGGCGAGGGACAGAACGGACTGGAGCTTGCAAAGGACAGTCTCTGCATCGACCATCATATCACGAACACCGGCTATGCTGCGGATAATGTGGTCATACCGGAGGCCAGCTCCACCTGTGAGGTGCTGTTCGGCCTTCTGGATGAGGGGAACATCACAAAGGAAATCGCAGCCTGTATTTACACTGGCATCATTCATGATACCGGCGTATTCAAATACTCCTGTACCTCGGCAAAGACCATGGAAATCGCCGGAAAGATGATGGAGAAGGGAATTGATTTTACTTCCATCATCGACGGCAGCTTTTATCAGAAGACCTACGTCCAGAACCAGATTCTGGGGCGGGCGCTGCTGGAAAGCGTGGTCTTCTTTCACGGGACCTGCATCTTCAGTGCAGTCCGGAAGAAGGATATGGATTTTTACGGGGTGACCAGCAAGGATATGGACGGCATCATCGACCAGCTTCGTGTGACAGAGGGCGTGGAGTGCGCGATTTTCTTATATGAGACGGAGCCGCAGCGCTTTAAGGTAAGCCTGCGCTCCAATTCCGGACTGGATGTATCAAAAATCGCCGGATTTTTCGGCGGCGGCGGCCATGTGAAGGCGGCGGGATGCACCATGGACGGAAGCATTTATGATGTGATCAATAACCTTTCGAAACACATTGAAAAGCAGATGAAGGAGCTGGCTGCGGTTTCCGAACCGGCTTAAGGCTTCCTTCTGATTACGGAGAAGCAGAAAAACAGCAGAGGGGCAGAGAGCATGTATCACGGAGTTGTGAATGTATATAAGGAGCCGGGGTTTACCTCCCATGATGTGGTGGCCAAGCTTCGGGGCATCCTGCGGCAGAAGCGGATTGGACATACGGGAACCCTGGACCCGGCAGCGGAAGGCGTGCTTCCGGTCTGTCTTGGTCAGGGAACCCGGCTTTGCGATATGCTGACGGATAAGACAAAGACGTATGAGGCGGTTCTGCTGCTGGGAAGAGAAACCGACACCCAGGATACCACCGGAAAGACCCTGGCGGAATATCCGGTTCCGGTGACAGAAGAAGAGGTGCGCCGGGCGGCGGCCTCTTTTGTCGGTGTTTACAAGCAGATTCCTCCTATGTATTCCGCACTGAAGGTGGATGGAAAGAAGCTTTATGAGCTGGCGCGGGCCGGAAAAGAGGTAGAGCGTCAGGCAAGAGAGGTGCAGATTCTTGAACTGACTGTGGACTGGGTGGACCTTCCACGGGCAGGGATTACGGTAACCTGCTCCAAGGGAACCTATATCCGTACCCTGTGCTACGACATCGGCCGGGTACTAGGCTGCGGGGGCTGCATGGAGCATCTGAAACGGACCAGAGTGGAGCGGTTTGGCTGTGAGGAAAGCTTCACACTGGCGCAGATTGAGCAGCTTCGGGACGAGGGACGTCTGGATGAGATTATCGTTCCCATCGAGGAGATGTTTGACGGAACGAAGGCCATCGCCAGCGAGGACGGGGACAAGCTGGTGAAGAACGGGAATCCGGTGGGACCGGAGGACTTTGCCAGCGTATATCCGGCTCCGCTTCCAAAGGAAGGGCTGGTTCGTGTTTACAGCAGCAGCCGGGAATTCTTAGGCGTGTATGAATACGATGAGGGCCGGAACTGGTGGAAGCCGAAAAAAATGTTTCCGGGGGAGAGGTAGCTCATGATTTATTTTGAAAAAACCACGGATTTCCAGATAAACGAGCCGACCGTGGTAACCATAGGAAAATTTGACGGCAGGCACCGGGGGCATCAAAAGCTTCTGGGGACCATGCTGGATATCAAAAAGCAGTACGGATACAAAACGGCTGTTTTTACCTTCAGCATCGCACCGGCGGACCTGGTTCAGGGGAAGCCCCATACCGTCATCACCACGAATCTGGAACGAAAAAACAACCTGAGGAAAATCGGGATTGATTATCTGGTGGAATATCCATTTACCAGGGAAGCCGCGCATATGCCGGCGGAGGAGTTTGTGAGAAAAATCCTGGTGGAGCAGATGGGGGCAAAGGCGATTGTGGTGGGTACGGACTGCGGGTTTGGCTATCAGCGTTCCGGCAATGCAGCCCTTCTGGAGCGGCTGTCCTCCCGGTATGGCTACCAGCTGACCGTCATCGAGAAGGAGAAGGACCAGGACCGCGATATCAGCAGCACCTATATCCGGGAGGAGCTGAATCAGGGGAACATCGAGAAGGCCAATGAACTTCTGGGAGAACCCTACTACATCCACGGGACGGTGGTTCACGGGAATCATATCGGCGAACCAATCCTGGGTTTTCCCACGGCAAACCTTCTGCCGCCGCCGGAAAAGCACCTGCCTCCCTTTGGAGTCTATGTGTCCCAGGTGTGGATTGACGGCAGCGTGTACGGCGGAATCACCAATATCGGCAGAAAGCCGACTATTAAGTCCGAAAACGGAATCCATCCCATCGGGGTAGAAACCTTTGTGTTTGATTACAGCGGGAATTTATATGGAAAAGAAATCGAGGTGGGTCTGCTTCATTTCGTGCGACCGGAGCGGAAGATGTCGGGACTGGACGAATTGAAGGAACAGATTACCAGAGATAAGGATTTTGGAAAAGCCTTTCTGGCTGCATACCGGAAGGGCTGAGAGACCGGAATGAGACAGAAGCGAGACAAAATCGAGACAGAAGCAGACAGAAACGGGCGGGCCGCATGCAGTTACTCACAGCGGCCCGCCTGCGTCTGTCTGCGTTTGTCTGCATGGATATAGCGGCAATTTAGAAATCCTTCCGGGAGCTGGCCTGGGGCAGATAGGGGTAAAGCTCTTCATAGGCTTCCTCCTGCGCGTCACTCTGGGGAGGGGCCGGAATCAGGCCGGTGCAGTCCATGGAGGAAACCGCAGGAAGGTCAAGACCGGAAAATTCCCGGTGGAAGCCCATCTCTCCGGTGTCCCTGGCGGAAAGCCCGTCCCGTTGTCTGCCGGATGTTTCATTTTGTGATATCGGGTTCAGCATCATTTTATTCCTCCTCGTCTGAAATGTTTGTATTTCTAGTTTGTTTCCCTTTTTATTCGTATATTCATGCATTATTTTATAAAAATTTTAAATATTTCCATTGTCTTCTCCTTGATTTATGGACAGACTGACACTATAATGGTATAGAATGGCGCAAAAAATCCCCAGTATTATGGGATTTTCCGAGATGAGCGTCATTCAGATGGAGGAGCAAAAGTTTATGGATAATAACAATACGCCAGACAATAAGAACAAGATGCAAAAAGGCGGCCAGACGATTGTTATCTGGGTAATTGCGGCTCTGATTACTTTGTCGGTAATTACCTTTATGCAGAATGTCGTGATGAAAAATTCCAATCACGAATTTACCTACAGCGAATTTGTGAAGCTGATTGATGAAGGCAAGATTGAATCGGTTGTGTTCAAGAATGAGCGGATTGAGATTGAGCCTTCCAAGGAAGTAAAGAGTGAGCATCCCATGGTGACCAGCTATTACACCATACGGGTGCCTCAGGACTATGAACTGATTCCCCAGCTTCGGGAGAAGGGGGTTCAGTTCGAGCAGAAGCTGGATGACCCGATGCTGGTGATTCTGGAAAGCCTGATCAGCTTCCTGCTTCCGTTCCTGTTCATCGTATTCCTGATGAATCTGATGATGAAGCGCATGGGCGGCGGAGGCGGAATCATGGGAGTGGGAAAGAGCAACGCCAAGGTTTATGTTCAGAAGGAGACCGGCATCACCTTTCAGGATGTGGCCGGTGAGGATGAGGCGAAGGAATCGCTGACGGAGATTGTGGATTTCCTGCACAATCCGGCCAAGTATACCCAGATTGGCGCAAAGCTTCCCAAGGGTGCGCTGTTAGTGGGGCCTCCAGGAACCGGTAAGACCCTGCTTGCCAAGGCCGTGGCCGGTGAGGCGCATGTACCGTTCTATTCCCTGTCTGGTTCCGATTTCGTGGAGATGTTCGTGGGCGTGGGCGCATCCCGTGTCCGTGATCTGTTTAAGCAGGCTCAGGAGTCGGCGCCGTGCATCGTCTTTATCGATGAGATTGACGCCATCGGCAAGAGCCGTGATTCCCGCTATGGCGGCGGCAATGATGAGCGTGAGCAGACCTTAAACCAGCTTCTGTCCGAGATGGACGGCTTCGATTCCTCCAAGGGACTTCTGGTTTTAGGCGCGACCAACCGTCCGGAGATTCTGGACCCGGCCCTGCTCCGTCCGGGCCGTTTTGACCGACGGGTCATCGTAGACAAACCGGACTTAAAAGGCCGTGTGAACATATTAAAGGTGCATTCCAAGGATGTGCTCCTGGATGAGACGGTGGATTTTGAGGAAATTGCCCTGGCCACCTCCGGCGCGGTGGGCGCGGACCTGGCGAACATGATGAACGAGGCGGCCATCACGGCGGTAAAACATGGAAGAAAGGCCGTTTCCCAGAAGGATTTATTCGAAGCAGTGGAGGTTGTTCTGGTCGGCAAGGAGAAAAAGGACCGGATTTTAAGCAAGGAAGAACGCCGGATCGTGTCCTACCATGAGGTGGGCCATGCTCTGGTAAGCGCCCTCCAGAAGAATGCGGAGCCGGTACAGAAAATCACCATCGTACCCCGCACCATGGGAGCCCTGGGCTATGTGATGCAGGTGCCGGAGGAAGAAAAGTACTTAAACACCAAGAAGGAAATCCATGCCATGCTGGTAGGCTATCTGGCCGGACGCGCGGCAGAGGAGATTGTATTTGATACCGTCACCACCGGCGCGGCCAATGATATTGAGCAGGCCACCAGAATCGCCCGCGCGATGGTAACCCAGTACGGCATGTCAGAGAAGTTCGGTCTGATGGGCCTGGAAACCCAGGAGAACCAGTACCTGTCCGGGCGGACCGTGATGAACTGCAGCGACGCGACGGAAGCAGATGTGGATAAAGAGGTTATGGCGATTCTGAAGGAAGCATATGGAGAAGCGAAGGAGCTTCTTTCCGAGAACCGGGATGCCATGGACAAGATTGCGGAATTCCTGATTGAAAAGGAAACCATCACCGGAAAGGAATTCATGGAGATTTTCCGCCGGGTAACCGGCCGTCCGGAGACAGAGGAAAGCTCAGCAGACGGCTCTGGTTCCGAACGAATTGGATTTGCAAAAAAAGAGTCCGCGCAGGAGAATCATCTGAATCAGGAAACGAATTAAAGTCAGGAGGAAAGCCTTATGTTAAAAGAACTGGTAAGCAAATGCCGTTCCTACCGCAGATTTTATCAGGAGGAGCGGATTGGAGAAGAAACATTAAGAGAGCTGGCAGACCTGGCAAGAATGACTGCCTCCACGGCCAACTCCCAGGCACTGAAGTACCGCCTGGTATATACCGAGGAAGAGTGTGCCGGCCTGTTCCCATGCATCAACTGGGCAGGCGCTCTGCCGGACTGGCCCGGCCCGGCAGAGGGGGAGCGGCCATCCGGCTACATCGTCATCTGCTGTGACCTGGCGCTTGGAAAGAACAAGATGTGGGATAACGGCATCACCGCCCAGACCATGATGCTGGGCGCGGTCGAAAAGGGCTTCGGCGGCTGTATGATCGGAAGCTTCCAGCGGAGCGAGGCAGCAGCCGTGCTTGGCATCGACCAGGAAAAGTACAGCATCGACCTGATTCTGGCCCTTGGAAAGCCAAAGGAAGAGGTTGTGGTCGTTCCGATGAAGGAAGACGGAGATGTGCGTTATTACCGGGATGAGAATCAGGTTCATTATGTGCCGAAGAGGGCGCTGGAGGATGTGATTCTGTAGAGCGGCGGACAAAAGATTGATAAGAGCGCCTGTGGTTCTGCCTGCAGGGGAAAGAAAAAAGAAAGACTGACATGTGAAGTGATGGAGAAAATCATGGACATGCCGGTCTTTTTTGTTGAAAAAATGAAATGTAAAATATTTACTGTAATATATTTACATCTAATTGCATGTGTGATAAAATAACTTATCTTTAGGAAGATTTTTTATGGAAGAGGTATCTTTTTATTGATTAATACACATTTAATGTGTATAATAAAGATAAGGGGAGGGAA
>JAUNPZ010000018.1:8946-36795 GCA_030536455.1 Lachnospiraceae bacterium
AGATACGGAACAAATTCCGAGGCACACAGAAATAAATGAAATTACAGCAAAGCGAATCCTGAAAAAGTGGGGACTGAATTAGTGCTTGGCGGAAGTTTGTCATCGTCATGCTGAAAGGGGGGAAGAAAGATGAGAAGAGCTTATCCAACATTTATTGCTTTATGTGGGACGGATTATCTTGTGTATGTGCCGGATATGGATATATATACAGAGGGTGCCAGTGTAGAAGATGCGATTGAGATGGCCAGGGATGCCATTGGATTAAAGGGAATTGATTATGAAGATGACGGAAAAGAATTTCCGGAAGCATCCAATTATCAGCAGGCCATATTGAAAGCAAAAGAAGACACGAAGGATTTTGATTATACGCAGGGAATGCTGACACTTGTAAATGTAGATTTTGCAGAATACCGCAAAAAGATGGATAATAAAATGGTGAGAAGAAATGTAACACTTCCCAATTGGCTGAATTTTGAGGCAGAGAAATTGAACTTAAATGTATCGAGGGTACTTCAAGACGCGCTGGCGGAAAAAGTGTCTCAGATGAAATATCAATAAAGGACTTCAGTGAAATCAGCGAAAGAAACAGGATTGCGGAAAGCCAAAGTAAGAAATGGACTTCCTGCAATCCTGTTTTTCATATGCGCCTGGCAGCGCTTATTTTTTTAATGATACAGCTTCTTATGCTCATAAACCGGTTCCGAGGTCAGCTGTACCTTCAGCTTCTTAAAGGTATTGATATCCACCTGAGACAGCATAACGGAGGTGTGTACCTGACAGCCGGCCAGCTTCGGAAGCTGAGCCAGAGCCTTCTGGGCGTTGGGGTCCGTAGCGGCGCTGACGGACAGGGCAATCAGAACCTCATCCGTATGAAGCCGTGGATTCTTGCTTCCCAGGTATTTTGTCTTTAAGGTCTGAATTGGCTCGATCGCGGAAGGGGCAATCACATGGACATCATGGGGAATCTCCCCGAAGGCCTTTACCGCATTCAGCAGCAGCGCAGCGGAGGCGCCTAACAGCGGACTGGTCTTTCCGGTCACGATCCGTCCGTCGGTCAGCTCCATGGCAGCGGCAGGAGCATGCTCGGCAGCGGCCAGCGTGTTGCAGACACCGACTACCTGACGCATAGCTGGTGTAATCTTATCCTTCTTCATCAGAAGCTCAATCTTATAAACCTCTTCCTCGGAGCCGCTGTCCAATGCAAGGCGGTTCAGAGCCTGATAATAGCGGCGGATAATCTCCTGGTTGGAGGCTTCCCGGCATGCATCATCATCTACGATACAAAAACCGGCCATATTGACGCCCATATCAGTAGGGGATTTATAAGGGCTTTCTCCGTAGATGCCTTCAAACATGGCATTTAAAACCGGGAAAATCTCCACGTCACGGTTATAATTTACCGTAGTTTCTCCGTAGGCTTCCAGATGGAAGGGGTCAATCATATTCACATCATTTAAGTCTGCGGTTGCTGCTTCATAAGCCATGTTCACCGGGTGCTTTAACGGCAGATTCCAGATGGGGAAGGTCTCAAACTTGGCATAGCCGGCCTTGATGCCCCGCTTGTTCTCGTGGTAAAGCTGGGAGAGGCAGGTTGCCATCTTGCCGCTTCCCGGTCCGGGAGCCGTGATGATAACCAGCGGCCGGGTGGTTTCGATATAGTCATTCTTTCCAAATCCCTCTTCGCTTACGATGCGCGGGATGTTGCTGGGATAGCCTTCGATATTATAATGGCGGTAAACCTTGATTCCCATATGCTCCAGTTTGCTTCGGAACTGGTCGGCGCTGGCCTGGCCGGCATACTGGGTGATGACCACGCTGCCCACGAAAAGGCCCTTGTTCCGGAACTCCTGAATCAGACGCAGCACATCCACATCATAGGTAATCCCCAGGTCTCCTCTTACTTTATTCTTCTCGATATCGGCTGCATTGATGGCGATAACCAGCTCCGCCTGGTCCGCTAACTGCAGAAGCATCCGAAGCTTGCTGTCCGGGGCAAAGCCGGGAAGCACTCTGGAAGCGTGATAATCGTCGAACAGCTTTCCGCCGAATTCCAGATAGAGCTTGTCTCCGAAATTACTGATTCGTTCTTTGATCTTTTCCGACTGAAGGGAAAGATACTTGTCGTTATCAAATCCAATTCTCATGGTAAAATCCCTTTCTCAAAAACGCTGCTTCGTTTTTGCATCTGAAATCATTCACTTGCGGCAACGGTTTCGTACATTCACAGTTACCACCTACCCATTGTCTATGATTTTTCGTAAAATGTCAAGTCGGAAAATCGGAGAAGAAGAGTTAAAATTGCAAAAGCAGGGGACTCGTGATTTTAGTTGCTCTGCAAGATATGCTGCGGTATAATATAAAACAAGTTTTTATGAGGGGAGGATTTTGATGAATATGGATAGAAAACGTTTGTTGCTCCTGATACCTGCCGTTTTCTGCATCACCATCGGGGTGGTCTGGATGGCCGGCGATTATGTGAGGAAAGAGCGTCAGGCCAGAGAATATGCCAGTCTGGCAGAGGCAGTAAAGGTGACGGAGGAGGAGACTTCCGGGGAAGAGATTTCAATCGCGGAGCCGGAGACCACGACGGAACCGGAGACGGAAGCCGCGTATGTTTCCCCCATTGATTTTGAGGAGCTGTGGAAGATAAATCCGGATGTGGTGGGATGGATTACCATTCCGGATACGAAGATTGATTACCCGATTCTTCAGGCGGAGGACAATGAGACGTATCTGCACACGGACATTGACGGGAATGACAGCGTGGCCGGTGCGATTTATCTGGATTTTGAAGATGAGAGCGACTTTTCCAGCCTTCATAATGTGATTTACGGACACCATATGAAGAATGGGAGCATGTTTAAGGATGTGGTGAAGTATAAGGAGCAGCCGTATTTTGACCAGCATTCGGATATCTATATTTACACGCCGGACCGGGAAATCCATCTGAAGGCCCTGGCGGCTCTTTACACCACGCCGGATGGAATCCGGCGGAAGACCTCCTTCCGGTCGGAGGAGGAGTTTGATGCGTATGTGGAGCAGATGACCGGAAAGGCCATTACCTCGGCGGAGCCGGTGAATCCGGTGGGGAAGCTGTATTCCCTGATTACCTGCAGCTATGAATTTCAGGATGCCAGGACGATTCTGTATGCCTACGAGGTGGATGAGCCGGAGATTCGGAAATAGGGGAACCAGGTGTTCCTCTTTTTCTTTGGTCAGTTTCACGAATTACACAGAGAAAAATTGACAAATACGACAAAAAAGCGGAGAAATGGAAATAATGATTGACGAATCTGAAAAATGCGAGTATCATCAGCTTCAACGGGTAAAAGCGTTGAACTTTAAACCATTAAAGCAAAAAGAGGGACGCTGAAATCCAAAAAATTGATAAGAAGAGTTTTGGAGGTAGGGTATGGCAGTTAAAATGATGATGCTTGTGGTGTTCTTTGGAGTGATGCTTGGGATTGGCTTTTACTGCCGCAGGCATGCGACGGATGTGAACGGATTTGTGCTGGGCGGACGGAATGTAGGGCCGTGGCTGACGGCATTTGCATATGGAACGTCTTATTTTTCGGCGGTTATCTTCGTAGGTTATGCGGGGCAGTTCGGCTGGAAATACGGCATTTCCTCCACCTGGATCGGCATCGGCAATGCGGTTCTGGGCTCCATGCTGGCCTGGATCGTGCTGGGACGGCGCACCCGGATTATGACCCATCATTTAAACAGCGCCACCATGCCCCAGTTTTTCGAGCAGCGGTTCCAGAGCCGTTCCTTAAAAATCGGCGCGTCGGTGATCATCTTTATTTTCCTGATTCCGTATACGGCATCGCTGTATAACGGCCTGTCCAGATTGTTCGGCATGGCATTCAACATTGATTATACGGTGTGCATCCTTGCGATGGCCATTCTGACCGGCATCTACGTTATCGCAGGCGGATACATGGCCACGGCAATCAACGATTTTATCCAGGGTCTGATCATGCTGTTCGGCATCGTGGCGGTCATCGCCGCGGTATTAAAGGCAAACGGCGGATTTTTAGAGGCGCTGAACCGTCTGGCAATGGTGGAGGATGCCGCCAGCTCGACGCAGCCGGGTGTGTTTGCCTCCTTCTTCGGGCCGGACCCGCTGAATCTGCTGGGCGTGGTCATCCTGACCTCCCTGGGAACCTGGGGACTTCCGCAGATGGTGCAGAAGTTTTATGCCATCAAGAGCGAGCAGGCTATCGATAAAGGAACGGTGATTTCCACCTTATTTGCGGTCGTGGTTTCCGGCGGCTGCTATTTCCTGGGCGGCTTCGGACGTCTGTATTCCGCTCAGATTGACATTCAGGCCAACGGGTATGATTCCATCATCCCCGCTATGCTTTCCAGTCTTTCACCGCTGTTAATCGGACTGGTGGTCATCCTGGTGCTCTCTGCATCCATGTCCACCCTGTCCTCCCTGGTCATGGCGTCCAGCTCCACCCTGACTCTGGACTTTTTAAAGGATACCTTCCGGAAGGACATGGATGAGAAGGAGCAGCTTCTCACCATGCGGATTCTGATTGTAGTGTTTATCGCCATCTCGGTGGTGATTGCCATTATCCAGTACAAGAGCAGCATCACCTTCATCGCACAGCTGATGGGTGTGTCCTGGGGAGCGTTAGCCGGCGCATTCTTAGCTCCGTTTTTGTACGGCTTATACTGGAAGAAGGCGACGAAGGCAGCAGTGTGGGCCAGCTTTGTGTTCGGTTCCGGCCTTATGATTTTGAATATGCTGTTCCGCAAAAGCTTTCCGGTCCTTCTCCAGTCTCCGATTAATGCAGGAGCCGCCGCTATGATAGCGGGCCTGGTCCTGGTTCCGGCGGTCAGCATGTTCACGCGGAAGCCGGAGGAGAAGCTGGTGGAGGAAGTGTTCGCCTGCTATGATGTTAAGGTATCGGCAAAGCAGAAAAAGATTCTGGGAGATTAACTTGTTTTTTCACTGCAATACGTCAAATTGCGAAAAATATACCTGTTCAAACCGAAAAAAGTGTGGTAGAATAGTTGAAATTGCATTTGCGGAGCAGGACAGAATGATGAAAATTGCACAAATCAAAGCAGATGCAGGATTACCGAAGCAGAAAAAGCGTTCACATGCTTTTTCAGAAAATGAGAGAGGTGGAGTCATGTTGAATAAAGAACAGGCAGGTACACAGCAGATGATGCTGGGCAATGCGGCGATTGCCCGCGGCGCATATGAAGCGGGAGTGAAGGTTTCGGCGGCATATCCTGGAACCCCAAGCACGGAAATCAGCGAGAATATCGTAAAATATAAAGACGTCATCTATTCCGAATGGTCCCCGAATGAGAAGGTGGCCACGGAGGTAGCCATCGGCGCTTCCATCAGCGGTGTCCGCGCCCTGGTGTCGATGAAGCATGTGGGCGTGAATGTGGCGTCCGACCCTCTTTATACCATTTCCTACAGCGGCGTAAACGGCGGCCTGGTGCTGGTGGCGGCGGATGACCCCGGCATCTACAGCTCTCAGAATGAGCAGGACAGCCGGATGGTGGCGAGAGCGGCGATGGTTCCGGTCCTGGAGCCGTCCGACAGTGAGGAGGCAAGAACATTTACCAGACTGGCCTTTGAATTATCGGAAGCCTATGACACGCCGATGATGGTGCGGACCACCACCCGTCTGGCGCATTCCCAGGGCATGGTAAACCTGGAGGAGCGTCAGGAAATCCCGGACCGTCCCTATGAGAAGAACATCGGAAAGACGGTGATGATGCCGGGCAATGCCATCAAGCGTCATCTGGTGGTGGAGCAGCGGTTAAAGAATATGGCAGAGGATGCCAATTCCATGGCGGTGAACCGGGTGGAATATCAGGACAGGAAAATCGGCGTGATTACCAGCGGCATTCCTTACCAGTATGTAAAGGAGGCGCTGCCGCAGGCAAGTGTGCTGAAGCTGGGCTTGGTGCATCCGCTTCCGAGAAAGCTGATTGAAGAATTTGCGGCGAATGTGGAAACCCTTTATATCGTAGAAGAGCTGGAGCCGGTGATTGAGGAGCAGGTGAAATCCTGGGGAATCAATGCCATCGGAAAGGAAATCTTCACCGTTCAGGGCGAATACAGCGCCAACCTGTTAAGAGAGCGGATTCTGGGAGAAAAGCCGGAGTACCGGAAAGCGGCCCAGGTTCCGGCAAGACCTCCGATTCTCTGTCCGGGATGCCCGCACAGAAGCGTGTTCTCGGTGCTTAAGAAGCTGAAGCTTCATGCGGCCGGCGACATCGGCTGCTATACGTTAGGGGCGGTTGCGCCTCTTGCCGTGGTGGATACCACCGTCTGCATGGGCGCAAGCATTTCCAATCTTCACGGCATGGAAAAAGCGAAGGGAAGAGAATTTATCAAGGACTGGGTTGCGGTGATTGGGGATTCCACCTTCTTACATACCGGCATCAATTCTTTGATGAACATGGTTTACAATCAGGGTACCGGCACGGTGATGATTCTGGATAATTCCACCACAGGCATGACGGGACATCAGGACCATGCGGCAACCGGAAAGACGCTGATGGGCGATACCGTCCGGGCCATTGACATTTTCCATCTGTGCAGGGCGCTGGGAATTGAGCATGTTTATGAAATTGACGCGTTCGATACGGAAGGGCTGGAGAAGCTTTTGAAGGAGGAGACGGCCAGAGAGGCAATCTCCGTTATCATTACCAAATCTCCATGTGCACTGTTAAAGACCACGATTCCGAAGGGCAAGTGCAGCATTGACCCGGAAAAATGCAGAAAGTGCGGACTCTGTCTGGCTCCCGGATGTCCGGCGATGCGGAAGGATTCCGAAGGCCGCGCGGTCATTGATGAGGTGATGTGCAACGGCTGCGGACTTTGCATGCAGAGGTGTAAGTTTGATGCGATTTCCTTTACTCCGAATCCAAAGCTTGCGCAGGGTTAAGCAAGAACGGGAAGAATCTGCCGTGACCGGGCAGAGACAGGAAAGAGAAGATTGCCCGTAACGTGAAGGTAAAAAATGTTACGAAGAAGGAAAGGAATCGGAGACATATGGAGACGAAAAATATTATGATTGTAGGCGTGGGAGGACAGGGAACCCTTCTGACCAGCCGGATTTTAGGAGGCATCGCCACCGATGCCGGATATGATGTAAAGATTTCCGAGGTGCACGGCATGGCACAGCGGGGCGGAAGCGTGGTGACCTTTGTGCGGTTTGGAAGACAGGTGGCAGAGCCGATCGTGGAGGCAGGACAGGCCGATGTGCTGATTGCCTTTGAGCGGCTGGAAGCACTCCGCTACGCGCATTTTCTGAAGAAGGACGGGGTTCTGATCCTGAATGACCAGAAGATTGAACCGATGACGGTGGCTGCCGGCATGGCAGAATATCCGGAGCATATCATGGAAACGCTGAAGGCCGATTATAAGGTGGTGGCAGTGGATGCCCAGGCTGAGGCGAAGAAGCTGGGGAACGCCAGAGTATTTAACACGATTGTGATTGGTGTGACGGCAAAGCATATGGAGTTTCCGAGAGAGAACTGGCTTCGGATTATCGAAAAAACCGTTCCGCCGAAGACCATTGATATCAATGTGGCAGCATTTGAAGCCGGATATGAGATGGCGGAAGCGTAGGAGGGGAAGAGAACATGACGATTGTAGAGTTGCTGGAGCGGAACAGCCGGCTATATGGAGATGAAATCTGTCTGGTGGAGATTAACCCGGAGGTAAAGGAGACGAGACGGGTTACCTGGAAGGAATACGAGCTGATGGAGCCAAGTCCAAACGCCCATTACCGCAGGGAGATTACCTGGCATGTATTTAATGAGAAGGCAAACCGGTTTGCCAATCTGCTGATTTCCAGAGGCATCCAAAAGGGCGACAAGGTGGGAATTCTCCTGATGAACTGCCTGGAGTGGCTTCCGATTTATTTCGGTATCTTAAAGACGGGCGCGCTGGCGGTTCCGCTGAATTTCCGATATTCCGCTTCTGAGATTGAATACTGCGTCGGACTGGCGGATGTGGATATCCTGGTATTCGGGCCGGAGTTCATCGGCCGTGTGGAGGAGATTGCAGACCGCATCAGCAAGGGAAGACTGCTGATCTTCGAGGGAGACAACTGCCCTACCTTTGCGGAGGATTATAAGGCCATGACGGCAGACTGTTCCAGCAAGAATCCGGGAATCACCCTCTGGGAGGAGGATGAGGCGGCGATTTACTTCTCCTCCGGAACCACCGGTTTCCCGAAGGCGATCCTCCATAACCACGAAAGTCTGATTCACGCCTGTCGGGTGGAGCAGAATCACCACGGACAGACCAGAGAGGACGTATTCCTGTGCATTCCGCCGCTGTACCATACCGGCGCCAAGATGCACTGGTTCGGCTCCCTGCTTTCCGGCAGCAAGGCGGTCCTGTTAAAGGGAACAAAGCCGGAATATATCCTGGATGCGGTTTCCAGGGAAAAATGCACCATCGTCTGGCTGCTGGTTCCGTGGGCGCAGGACATCCTGGAGGCGCTGGACAGCGGAAGGCTGAAGCTTTCGGATTATGAGCTGGACCAGTGGCGTCTGATGCACATCGGCGCCCAGCCGGTTCCGCCCAGCCTGATCCGGCACTGGAAGTCCTATTTCCCGAAGCATCAGTATGATACCAACTATGGCCTCAGCGAGTCCATCGGACCCGGCTGTGTGCATCTTGGGGTGGACAATATCGAGAAGGTGGGCGCAATCGGAGTTCCGGGCTTTGGCTGGCGGGTGAAAATCGTGGACGAAAACCGCCAGGTGGTGGAGCAGGGAGAGGTAGGCGAGCTGGCCGTGAAGGGGCCTGGCGTGATGACCTGCTATTACCACGACCCGAAGGCGACGGAAGAGGTTTTGGACCATGGCTGGCTTTATACCGGAGATATGGCCATGCAGGATAAGGACGGCTTTATCTTCCTAGTCGACCGGAAGAAGGATGTTATCATCAGCGGCGGCGAGAATATCTACCCGGTACAGATTGAGGACTTTATCCGTCTTCATCAGGCAGTCCATGATGTGGCGGTAATCGGACTTCCGGACAAGCGTCTGGGCGAGATTACGGCGGCTGTCATCGAATTAAAGCCGGGCATGAGCTGCACCGAGGAGGAAATCCGCAGCTTCTGCATGGAGATGCCGCGGTATAAGCGTCCGAAAACCATTATTTTTGCGGAGATTCCAAGGAATCCAACCGGTAAGATTGAGAAGCCGAAGCTGCGGGAGAAGTACTGCGGCGTAAGGCTGGTAGAGGCTCAGATTACAAACTAATAAAAAACAAAGCATCAAAGCATCTTAAGAAGATTTTGCGGAATGCGCGCAGGCGCTTTTCGCAGAAATCGGATTAAGGTGCTTTTTTCTGTGTGTTAAGATTTTTAACAGAAAACGGCCTCTTCTTAACGGAATCTTTCCTGTTTTTTTTCACGATGCCATTTTATAATAATGGCAGGGAGAAAAAAGAAAATCCAGGGAAGAAAGGAGCGGAAACGGACAAAAAGAGAACAATGGGGAAATCTTTTTTGAATAAAATATAAAAAGACAGGAGAGATGAAAATGTTTTTGAAGAAATACGGGGACATAATGGTAGGCTTGTTTTTCATGGCAATTTCAGCGATTATGATGGGAATGGCAATGGCGCTTCCAAAATCCAAGGTCATGGATATCGGGCCTGATTTCATGCCGATGGTAATCGGCAGCGTGACCTTCGTTCTGGCGGCGGTGCTTACCTTTCTGAATGTGAAGAATTACCGGCTCCACGCGGCGGAATTAAAGAATGTGACAATTGAATCCTGCGATTATAAGCGGGTGCTGTCCAGCATGATTCTGGTTCTGATTTATGTATTTACGATGAAGCCCATCGGCTTTTTGATTTCAACCCTGGTTTACCTGCCTCTGCAGATGCTGGTTCTGGCGCCGGATGGGCAGAGAGATAAAAAGCATGTGATTCAGCTGATCGTAATTAATGTGCTGTTCACATTGATTGTATTTTTCTTGTTCCGGTATGGATTTAAGATCGTACTTCCGGCCGGAATCTTCACCATTACGTTATAGGAGGAAAGATTATGCAGGCATTAGGACTTTTAGGCAGTGCATTTGTAAATATCATGCACCCGGCTTCCATCCTTCTGATGGTGGCTGGCGTTGCAATCGGAATCATCTTCGGTTCCATTCCGGGACTTTCCGCATCTATGGCAGTGGCGCTGATGCTGCCGCTGACATTCAGCATGACCCCTTCCATGGGATTAAATACCCTGGTTGCCGTTTATATCGGCGGCATCTCCGGCGGTTTGATTTCTGCTATTTTGTTAAATATGCCGGGTACGGCTTCCTCCATCGCCACCTGCTTTGACGGTCATCCGATGGCGAAGAGAGGCGAGGCGATGAAGGCGCTGGGCCTGGGAATCGTGTTCTCCGCGCTGGGCTCCATCTTTTCCTTTATCATCCTGACCTTCTGCGCGCCGCTCCTGGCAGATGTGGCGTTAAAGTTCACTCCGGCGGAAAATTTCGGCATCTGCTTTTTCGCACTGACCATGGTGGCCATCCTGTCCTCCGGAAATATTATCCGGGGTATGCTTGCCGGCATGCTGGGCCTGATCTTCACTCTGGTCGGCATGGCTCCGATTGATGGAACGGCACGCTTCACCTTCGGGAGCACGAATCTGATGGCCGGATTTGATACGCTTCCGACTTTAATCGGTATTTTTGCGATTTCGGATATCCTGATTACGGCAGAGAGCATGGGAAATGGAAAGATGGAAACCCTGGAGGTAAAAAAGGTGAGGGGCTTCGGCTTCAGTATGAAGGAATTTGTATATCACCTTCCGAACTTCTTCCGCTCCGCCTTGATCGGCACCGGAATCGGCATCCTGCCCGGAATCGGCGGCTCCACCTCTGGCATGCTGGCTTATGTGACCGCGAAGAATATGTCCAAGCATCCGGAGGAATTCGGAAAGGGCTGTCCGGACGGCGTCGTTGCAACGGAGTCTGCGAACAATGCGACCATCGGCGGCGCGATGATTCCGCTGCTGGTGCTGGGGATCCCCGGCGACGGCGTGACCGCGATGATGTTAGGCGGCTTCCTGATTCATGGTTTATCCGCAGGTCCCCTGCTGTTCGTCAAGAACGCAGACGTCGTGTACGGCATTTTCGCGGCCTGCATGGTATGTACCTTAATCATGCTGGTGGTGGAGTGGACCTGTATCAAGGGCTTTGTCCAGGTACTGAAGGTTCCGAAGCATATCCTGCTTCCGCTTATCCTGATTCTGTGCTGCGTGGGCGCATATGCAACCAACAACCGTATTTTCGATGTGCAGTCCATCCTGCTGTTCGGCGCAATCGGCTATATCTTCCATAAGTTCAGCCTGCCGACCACACCATTTGTACTGTGCTTTTTGATTGGCAAGATGCTGGAAACTTATCTGAGACGAGGCATCATGCAGTATAAATCCTTTGGCGCATTCTTCCACAGACCAATCTTTGTCGCCTTCTTCGGCATCGCAATCGGAGTGCTGCTCTGGTCCCTGTTTAAGGAGTACCGGGCTTATCGGGCAAAAAAGAAGCTGGTATAATGGAATGCTGATAAAAATGAAAACCCTTTTCACAAAAGAGCCTGGCAGATGGTGGAGTCTGCCGGGCTTTTTCCTTTGCTGACCTTTCGAACTGAAAAAACAGGAAGAATTTTGAAGTAAATAATCGGAGGGGTTCGTTTTAAGGGACAAAGGAGGATTTATCAATGGAGAATAATCAGTTCGATGACCAGGCGGAAGCCTTTGACCGGGAGCTGGAGCAGCTTTTGACAGCGGAGCCGGAAGGAAAAAAGAAGAAAAAAAGATGGGGAATGAAGAAGGAGCGGAAGCCATGGAGCCGGAAGCGGAAGATTCTGACGGCAGCCGGTGCGGCGGCGGCCCTTGTTTTGGTGAGCAGCCGTCTGTTTGGAGGAAGCAGGGAGGCAGCGCCGGTGGTTTCCGTCTCCAGTCTGGAAACCGGCGATGTCCAGAACCGGCTGACGGTGACCGGACCGGTGTCCGGAACGGACAGCGTGGATGTGGTTTCCAATCTTCATGCGGAGGTGCAGGAGCTTCTGGTAAAGGAAGGCGACCGGGTGGAGAAGGGGCAGCTTCTTGCCCGGATTGACCGTGCGGATCTGGAGAAGGAGGCGGAGATTGCCCAGAATTCCTATGACCTGGCGGTGGTGACGAAGCGCCAGAAGCAGAAGGAGGCGGAGAGCGGCTATGCCAAGGCCCTGCAGGACTGTCAGGCGGCAAAGAATGCCCTGGACCGGACGGCGGTTCTGGTGCAGTCGGGGGACCAGCCGGCAGTCAGCCTGGAGCAGGCGCAGAATACATATGCGGACGCCCTCCGGAATGTGAATTCCTATACGCTGGAGGGCGGAATGCCGACTGCGGACGAGTCCTATGACCTTCAGATTAAGAATGCGGAATTTGAGCTGGAAAAAAAGAAGGAGGCGCTGGACAGCGCTTCGGTGGAAAGCCCGATTTCCGGAACGGTGGTCCGGGTAAATACCAAGGTAGGTCAGTTCGCGGATAAGCCGGAGGACGACAAGCCCATGTTCATCATCGAAAATCTGGACCAGCTTGAACTGGAAATCAAAATCAGCGAGTATTCCATCGGAAAGGTGGCAGAGGGACAGCCGGTTTCCATCCATGCCGATATCCTGGACGGAGAGACGGTAAATGGAGTGGTGGCCTCCATCTCGCCGACCGGTGAGGAGAAGGGCGGCGGCTCCACGGAGCGGGTCATTCCCACCACCATCCAGATTACGGATAAGAACAGCCGTCTGATTGCCGGGATTACAGCGAAGGCAGAGATTATCCTGGAGGAGGCGGAGGACACGCTGACCGTGCCGGCCTCTGCGGTGTGGCAGGATGAGGATGGAAAGCTGTATCTGCAGAAGGTGGAAAACGGTGTGATTCACCTGGTTTCGGTGGAAATCGGAGTAGAGGGCGATATCATGGTACAGATTATTCCGGCGGAGGGCGAGAGCCTGAAGGAAGGGGATTCCTATGTGACCACCGCCGATTCAAACCTGAAGGAAGGGATGGCGGTAACCGGAATGCCGGCTGCCAGATAACCGGAGGCGGACTTCCCATGTCAATAGAGAGGAATCGGAACATGAAAATAAATTGGATGCAGAAGCTTCCCTTCCGAAAACCAGGGGAACGGGGGAAGCTTCCGGCTTATATGACGGAGAACGTGACCGAGGATTTAATCCGTCTGGAAAACCTGGTCAAGATTTATGATACCGGGGCGGTGAAGGTGCTGGGCCTGAAAAAGATTAACCTGACCATCAAAAAAGGGGAATTTGTGGCGATTATGGGACAATCCGGTTCCGGAAAATCTACGCTGATGAATATCCTGGGCTGCCTGGACCGGCCTACCATGGGACATTTTTATCTGGATGGAATCGATACGGAGAAGCTGACGCCCAATCAGCTTTCCGAGGTGCGGAACCGGAAAATCGGCTTCGTATTCCAGTCCTTTAACCTGATTCCCAGAACCTCGGCGTTAAAAAATGTAGAGCTTCCCATGACCTACGCCCATCTGCGCTCGAAGAAGGAGCGGAGAGAGCGGGCGCTGCAGCTTTTAGAGCGGGTCGGCCTCGGCGCGCGGTATGAGCATATGCCCAATGAGATGTCCGGCGGCCAGCGTCAGAGGGTGGCGATTGCAAGGGCATTGGCCAATGAACCGCCGCTCATCCTGGCAGACGAGCCTACGGGAAACCTGGACACGGCGTCGTCTCTGGAGATCATGGAGCTGTTTTCGAAGCTTCATCAGGAGGGAGCCACGGTGGTGGTGGTTACCCATGAGGAGGAGATTGCGGCCTTTACCAACCGGATCATCCGGTTCCGGGACGGGCAGGTGATAAGCGACGAGCAGACAGACCGGGGACGGGAGGCGTCTTTTAGCAGGGCAGAAGGAAAAAAAGAAGAGAAGCCGGACGGAAAAACGGACAAAAAACCGGATGAAGAACCAAACGGGGGATTACAGGGAAAATCGAAAGGAGGCGGTAAGGGATGCTGATTGAAAATATGGCGATGGCATTTTCGGCAATCCGTGCGAATAAGATGCGTTCCATCCTGACGATGCTGGGTATCGTCATCGGAATCGGCTCCGTCATCTCGATTGTGTCCATCGGAGACACCATGCGGCGGATGTTTTCTGATATCTATAAGGACATCGGCGTGACCCAGGCCTTCTGCCAGGTGAAATCCTGGATGGTGGATGACTGGCGGCAGAGCGATATGTTTACGCTGGATGAGATGGAGCAGGTGAAGGAGGTGTTCGGGGACGAAATCGCGTATATCGACAGCAATGCAGGGGTTTCCGGAGAGGCGGTATACGGCCGGAACAAGGTGAAATTTACGCTGAGCGGAATCGACTATAATTTCCGGGAGGTGCAGCCGGTGACCATGCTGTACGGGCGCTATCTGAATGAGGGAGATATCCTGGACGGAAGGATGAATGCGGTGATGGAGGCCGAAAGCGCAGAGCGGCTCTTCGGCACGGAAAACGCGGTGGGAAAAACCTTCCGTACCACCGTCTATGGGAATGTGGAGGATTTTCATGTGGTCGGCGTATATAAAAAGGAAGTAAGTCCCTTCCAGGCGCTGATGATGGGAAGCGGGGACGACAGCGGAACCGCACTCATTCCCTATACCATCCTTACCTTCCCCAATGATTACTTTGACTCCCTTCATGTGTATGCCAGCGAGGAGGTGGACCTGGTCGAATTTTACAGCCGTTTCACCCGGTATATCGCCAAGAAGAAGGGGCGGAGCGTAGACCAGATCTATACCTACACGGCAGCCGAGGAGATGGGCTCCATCGACCAGATGATGGGAGGGCTGTCTGTGGCGGTCGGCGGAATCGCCGCAATCTCTCTGGTGGTCGGCGGAATCGGCATTATGAATATCATGCTGGTTTCCGTGACGGAGCGGACCAGGGAAATCGGAATCCGGAAAGCTCTGGGCGCCAAAACCAGGGATGTGATGATTCAGTTCCTGACCGAATCGGCCACCCTGTCTGCCATGGGCGGCATCATCGGAATCCTGATCGGGACCGGGCTGGTAAGTCTGGGCGGCATGGCTCTCGGTGTTCCCGTGGTGGTAAAACCAGGGGTGGTGATTCTTGCAGTTGGATTTTCTGCCGTGGTGGGAATCTTTTTTGGACTTTATCCCGCGTCCAAGGCGGCGAAGGCAGACCCGATCGAGGCGCTGAGATATGAATAGATATAAATAAAGGAAGGAAAACCGGCTGGCGCGCTTCGCAGAGGCCGGTTTTCCTGTTGTTTTAATTATCAAAAAAAAACAGGACATTTTCATAAAATTTTCTTAATCCTCTCGCAAAGACCGGAAATATATGCTATACTAAGTTGATATGTTTTGGAATTAAAGGAGCAGGTTGTATGCTGAGCGAAGAAAAGATAAAACTTATGACAGGCATAGCCATGTTTGAAAAAAAGGAGGGGAAGCGGATTTTCCCGCTGAACCGTTATTTTAAGAATGATTATATCAGCCGTCATATGCTGGGGGCATTTTTCAGCTACACCTTGTGCTGCCTGCTGGGGGCGTCGCTCTGGATTCTTTATCATCTGGAGATGCTTTTGGACAGCATCAGCGCAGAGCTTCTGCTTACGCTTTTCCGCCGGTTCGGACTTTTGTATCTGGCCGGTCTGGCCGTGTACCTGGCCGCCACGTTCTGGATCTACCGGAAGCGGTATGAGTATGCCAGCGGGGGGCTGCGGGTCTATGTGGCCAAGCTGAAGCGTCTTGAAAAACGATACGAGTACCAGAACAAGGTGAAAGAGATGGCAAAGGAGGGCGTTCGGCATGATGGGACTTCTGGTGTTTAAAGAGCGATTGAAGGCCTTCTACGGAAAATACAGCTATGTGGTGCATCCGGTTGTGAAATTTGTGTTTTCCCTGACGGTTTTTCTGATATTGAATACGAATCTTGGATTTATGACGAAGCTTAAGAATCCGGTGATTCCGATTGTGGCCGCCCTGGTCTGTTCCTTCCTTCCGTGGAGTGCGATGACCTGCCTGGCGGCGGTATTGATGCTGGCGCATCTGTACAGTCTGTCTCTGGAGCTTGTGGTGATTACCGGCATCCTGGTTCTGATCGTGGCGATCCTCTACAGCGGCTTTCAGCCGGGGGATTCGCTGGTGATGGTGATCACTCCGCTGATGTTTTTCCTGGGAGTGCCGTATGCGGTGCCTCTGCTTTTAGGGCTTACCTGCGGGCTTACCTCGATGATTCCGATGTGCTTTGGAATCTTCTTCTATTACCTGCTGGTTTATGCGAAGCAGAATGCAGGCGTGCTGGCGGCGGCCGGTGCGGTGGATATCACCCAGAAGTACATGCAGATATTAAAGAGCCTGTTTGGAAATGAGACCATGCTTTTGATGATGCTGGCGTTTGCGGCGGCGGTGATCGTGGTATTCCTGATACGGAATCTTTCGGTTGATTATGCGTGGAGCATCGCGACGGTGGCCGGCACAGTGGTTCTGCTTGCGGTGATCTTCATGGGAAATTCCAGACTGGATGTGAAGCTGTCCATCGGCGCGATCTCGGTGGGAACCCTGCTCTCCGTGATTCTGGCGTTTATCCTGCAGTTCTTTCTGTTTGCGGTGGATTACACCAGGACAGAATTCCTGCAGTTTCAGGATGATGATTATTATTACTATGTCAAGGCAGTTCCGAAGATTGCCGTGACCGCGCCGGATGTCAAGGTGCAGAGAATTAATAAAAGAAAAGACAGTTAGGCTTTCCTTGGGAAAGCAGAAGAAAAAAAGGACGAGAAAGGGAAGGAGGCTGTGGCACCATGGCGGATTTTATGGGAGGGTTTCCCTCCTGGCTGTCATTTTTGCCGAGAATCAGTGTTTCCAGCATTGTAGAGATCATCATTATCTCGATACTGATTTATGAAGTGCTGTTCTGGATAAAAAATACACGGGCATGGACTTTGCTGAAGGGTCTGGCCGTAATTCTGGCATTTACCCTGTTCGCGGCGATTTTCGAGCTGCGGACCATACTCTGGATTCTGGAGAAAACGGCCACGATAGCGGCGACTGCACTGCTGGTCATCTTCCAGCCGGAGCTTCGCAAGGCGCTGGAGCAGCTTGGCAGCCAGAAGATCATCACCAATATCCTGTCCTTCGATGACGGGAAGGACGACTCCCGGTTTACGGAGAAGACGGTGAATGAGCTGGTGAAGGCCACCTTTGAGATGGCGAAGGTAAAAACCGGCGCGCTGATGGTGATTGAGCGGGGAGACGGCCTGCGGGAAATCGAGCGGACCGGAATCGAGATAGGAGGCCTGGTCAGCAGCCAGCTTTTGATCAATATATTTGAACATAACACTCCGCTCCATGACGGGGCGGTGGTAATCTGCGGAAACCGGGTGACTGCGGCCACCTGTTATCTGCCGCTGTCTGATAATATGACCATCAGCAAGGATTTGGGCACCAGACACCGCGCGGCCGTGGGAATTTCGGAGACAACCGACAGCCTGACGATTGTAGTTTCGGAGGAGACGGGAAGAGTGTCGGTGGCAGAGAACGGAAAGCTGACCAGAATCAGCGACGGGGAATCTCTGAAGCGAATCCTCCAGAATCATGCAGGGGAAGATGCCGCTTCCAGCAGCAAGTTTAAATTATGGAAGGGGAGGCTGAAAAATGAAAGAAATTCTCACTCGTAATCTGGGACTGAAAATCATCTCCGTTGTGATTGCCTTTTTCGTATGGCTTGCGGTGGTGAACGTATCGGACCCGCTGCAGACCATCCCCAGGGATATCCCGCTGGATGTGGTAAACGAGCAGGTGCTTACAAAGGCCGGACTGACCTATGAGCTGGAGAACAAGCGGACGAAAGTAACCGTTGCCTATCAGATATATTCCAGAGATGTTTCTTCGGTCACATCGGCAGATTTCCGGGCCTATATCGACCTGGCGGATTATTATCCGGCGACCGGAACCGTTCCGGTCTATGTGGAGGTATTAAATAACAAGGATTATCTGATTGAGTCTGTGACGGCGAAGCCGGCTGTGGTCCGGATTAAGACGGAGCAGATTCAGAAAAAGGATTTTGACCTGCAGGCGAACACCCTGGATGCGGTGGCGGCCGGCTATGAGGTAAGCAATATCCAGTTAGAGCCGTCACTGGTGACGGTAGAGGGACCGGAATCGTTAATCGGCCAGATCAGTTCGGTGGGCGTGGAGATTCCGTTAGACGGCATCAGCTCCGAGACGGCCGGAACGGCAGTGCCGGTATTCTATGATGCGAACGGCAATAAGCTGACCAACCTGGGAGACCGGGTGACGGTGAACGCAGAGGAAATCAATTACCGGGTCGGCGTGATGAAAGTGAAGGAGATGGCGCTGGAGTTTGAAGTCGGCGGAAGTCCGGCAGACGGCTACCGCTATATCGGACTGGAAAGCTCGGCAGATTCTGTGGCGGTTATGGGAGCAGAGAGCGTGGTGGCCGGAGTGGACACCATCCGGATACCGGCTGCCGCCCTGGATATCAGCGGAGCGACAGAGGACCGGAAAATCACCGTGAATGTGGAGGATTATCTTCCGGACAAAGCGAACATGAGCATCCCCTGGAACAGCCAGGTTACCGTCACACTGAAGGTGGAGCAGACGGAGCTTCGGACTCTGCGGATTCCAAGCAGCCGGATTATCCGGGAAGGAGCTCTGGATGACCTGCATTATAAACTGGAACCGGACTTTATCGAGGTGACGGCAGAAGGACTGAAGGCCGATGTGGACCATCTGGATGCTTCTGATATTATTATGGAGATGGATGTATCCGATATGGCTCCCGGAATTTATGCGGGCCGGCTGACCTTTGACGGTCTGCCTGACGGAGTGGAAGTGAACGGCTACTCGAATTTCCAGGTGGTTGTCACCTCCAGGGATATCGGGCCGGGTATCACCTCACCGGCAGAAACCGGGGAGACAGAGTCTTCTTCCGCCACGGAAGAAAGCAGCAGTACGGAAGAA
This sequence comes from Lachnospiraceae bacterium, assembly GCA_030536455.1. Classification (GTDB taxonomy): domain Bacteria; phylum Bacillota; class Clostridia; order Lachnospirales; family Lachnospiraceae; genus Caccovicinus. Next base: position 27,963 of record JAUNPZ010000018.1, read on the forward strand.
ACAGAAAGCGTCAGCCAGCAGGCTGGATGATAATGGAGGGACCATATGGTAAGTGAAAAAGTCGTAATTAAAAATCCGAGCGGCCTGCATCTGCGGCCGGCAGGGATTTTGTGCAAGGAGGCAATTAAATTCAAGTCTTCCATCAATTTCCACTTCCATAACACCACCGCAAATGCGAAAAGTGTATTGAGTGTACTTGGAGCCTGTATAAAATGCGGCAATGAATTGGAATTTATCTGTGAAGGCGAGGATGAAAAGGAAGCCCTTGCCGCGATGATCCAGATTGTAAGGGACGGTCTGGGCGAATAGGCGCGGATAACAGATACTGGAGACTGCCGGAAGACAGAAGGGACAGGGCAGCAGAAGAATTCGGTTGCAGGCCTGGATATCAGGCTTGGACATAGATTTATATTCATGAGGAGGTAGTATTCATGTACAAGGGAACAAATGCTTCGGCAGGAATCGGAATTGGAAAGGTTGCTGTTGTCGAAGAAAAGGAGCTGGTGATCAAGAGGGAGACAGTCACCGATTCCGCAGCAGAGGTTGAGCGTTTTAAGGGAGCGCTGGAAACCAGTATGAAGCAGACCGAGGAGCTGGCTGCTGACCTGGCAACAAGAGTTGGAGAGAAGGAAGCAGAAATCTTAAATGGACACATCATGCTTTTATCCGATCCGATGCTGGTTGCAGAGATTGAAAACACCATTAACAATGAATCCGTAAACAGTGAATACGCAATCGAAAATGTGTGCAATATGTATGCAGATATGTTCGCTTCCATGGGAGACGAGCTGATGCAGCAGAGAGCCACCGATATGCGTGACATCAAGACCAGGATGCAGAAGGTGCTTCTGGGCGTGGAGTCCGTGGATATCGCATCCCTTCCGGAGGGAACCGTGATTCTTGCCAAGGACTTAACTCCGTCCATGACGGCAGGGATTAATCCGGCGAACGTAACCGGTATCGTAACCGAGCTGGGCGGACGTACCTCCCACAGCGCGATTCTGGCAAGAGCCCTGGAGATTCCGGCAGTTGTGGCCCTGGCAGGCATTCTGGATGCCGCGAAGAACGGGGATACCATCGTGGTGGACGGCTCGGACGGCACCGTTCTTGTCAATCCGGAGGAAGCAGTTCTGGCCGAGTATCAGGCGAAGCGGGAGGCATTCCTCAAGGAGAAGAAGGAACTGGAGCAGTACATCGGAAAGCCATCCGTAACCAAGGACGGCGTTCATGTAGAGCTGGTTGCCAATATCGGAAAGCCGGAGGATGTGGACAAGGTTCTTCAGTACGACGGCGAGGGCGTAGGCCTGTTCCGTACCGAGTTCTTATTCATGGACCGCACCGCCATGCCGACCGAGGAGGAGCAGTTTGAGGCATACCGGAAGGTAGCCGTAGCTCTGGACGGAAAGCCGGTTATCATCCGTACCCTGGATATCGGCGGCGACAAGGAGATTCCATACATGGGTCTGGAGAAGGATGAGAACCCGTTCTTAGGCTACCGTGCCGTTCGTTTCTGTCTGGACCGGAAGGATGATGTGTACCGTCCGCAGCTTCGCGCCCTTCTTCGCGCAAGTGCATTCGGCAACATTAAGATTATGATTCCGTTAGTTACCTGTATCGATGAGTACCGTGCAGTGAAGGCTCTGGTTGAGGATATCAAGAAGGAGCTGGACGAGCAGGGCATCGCATACAACAAGGACATCCAGTTAGGTATCATGGTAGAGACCGCTGCCGCATCTCTGATTGCAGATATTTTTGCAAAGGAGGCTGCGTTCTTCAGCATCGGAACCAATGACCTGACCCAGTACACCATGTCCGTAGACCGTGGAAATGACAAGATTTCCTATCTGTATTCCACCTTTAACCCGGCCGTTTTAAGAAGCATCAAGCGGATCATTACCTGCGCGAGAGAAGCAGGCATCATGGTCGGCATGTGCGGCGAGGCGGCAAGCGACCCGATGATGATTCCGCTGCTGCTGGCATTCGGCTTAAATGAGTTCAGTATGAGTCCGTCTGCAATTCTCCGCGCAAGAAAGATGGTAACGGAGTACAGCACCCAGGAGCTTCAGGCAGTTGCAGACAAGGCGATGAGCTTTGCTACCGCTGCGGAAGTAGAAAATTACATGAGAGAGTTTATTAATCAATGATTATTTATCTGATTAGTTTTAGCGTTAGCTTTTTGTTTTCCTGGCTCGGATGGTTCATTCCATCCGGGCTGGTTCTCATAGTGGGGGCTTTTGGCCTCTACTGGAGCGATTACCGGAAATCCGGGAATCTGATTCACCTGCGGGCGCTGTTCGGCCTGTTTTTCACAGGCGGGCAGGCGCTTTCCTGCATGAAGCTTAGCCGTCTGCAGACGGAGTGGAGCCATACGACCTGGGCCTGCTTTTTTCTGGCGGTGGTTTCCTTTTATCTGGCTTATGAATGGGCAGAGCGCAGGCATTCCTCGTCGTCGGCAGGAGGCTGGCTGAAACGGCAGGCGTCCGGACCCCATGGGATGCGGAGACGGGAGAGGGAGCTGGCTCTCCGCCGGTTTGAAAAGCCTTTATTTGTATCCATTGCAGCGGTGACGGCAGTTTCTCTGGCTGCCTTTCTTTTCGAGGCGGCGGTGCTGGGATATATTCCCTTCTTCTTAAGAGGTGTGCCTCATGCCTATTCCTATTTCCATATCAGCGGCGTTCACTACTTTACGGTAAGCTGTGTGCTGGTGCCTTCCCTGTATGTGCTTTACGCGCAGGCGCAGAGAGAGAAGAACCGGGTGAGGAACGGGCTTGCGGCCCTGCTTACGGTGGTCAGTCTGCTGATTCCGGTGCTGTGCGTGTCCCGGTTCCAGCTGATCCTGGCAGTGGGCATGGCGGCATTTACCTTCCTTGCTGTGAAGCATAAGATGAAGGTGTGGCAGACGGCGGTCCTGGTGGGCGCCATGATTCCCTGCTATGTGATCCTGACCATTGCAAGAAGTCATGATGTGGCTTATCTGAACGGCATTTTCGAGATGAAAAACAGCGCCATGCCGATTTTCGTGACCCAGCCCTACATGTATATCGCCAATAATTACGATAATTTTAACTGTCTGGTGGAAAATCTTCCGGCCCACAGCTTCGGGATGCGGATGCTGTTTCCGGTGTGGGCGCTGACGGGGCTGAAATTTTTGGTGCCGGAGCTGGTGAATTTCCCGATTTATGTGAATAAGGAGGAGCTGACCACCCTGACCCTGATTTACGATGCCTACTATGATTTCGGTGTTCCGGGCGTTATCCTGTTCTGCGGGGCGCTGGGGCTGGTGTGCTGCGTGCTGGTGCAGAAGCTTTCCAGACTGGACAATCCGGTGGGCTATGTGCTTTACGCCCAGATTGCCATGTATCTGGTGCTTTCTTTCTTTACTACCTGGTTTTCCAATCCGGCTACCTGGTTCTATCTGGCGGTGACCGGGGCTGTGTATCTGTATGTGGAATACCGGCAGCGAAGATAGGGAATCATAAGCTTGTCAATTGTTTCACAATAAATCCAATCCTTCCCATTGACAAGAAAAACATTTTTTAGTATATTGTATACACGATAAATGATTGGATTCTCCGGCAGACGGAGGCGTTCATTTTCGTTGCGAAGATATAGAGATTACTGCTATCATACACATCAGACAGGAGGATAAAAAACATGGTACGAAAAGAACAGTGGACTGGTTTTAAAGGAAGAATCTGGAGAGAAGAGGTAAATACCAGAGATTTCATCCAGAACAACTATACTCCATATGACGGAGATGCTTCTTTCCTGGAAGGACCGACAGAAGCAACCAATACCCTCTGGGGAATTTTACAGGGATTACAGAAGGAAGAGCGTGCGAAGGGCGGCGTTCTGGATATGGATACCCATATCGTGTCCAGCCTGACCTCTCACGGACCTGGATATATCAGCGAAGAGAAGAAGGATTTAGAGCAGGTAGTAGGCTTACAGACCGATAAGCCGTTAAAGAGAGCATTCATGCCGTTCGGCGGAATCAAGATGGCAGAGGAGGCCTGCACCACCCACGGCTATGAGCCGGACCCGGCTTTCCATAAGATTTTTACCGATTATCACAAGACCCACAATCAGGGTGTATTCGACGCGTATACGCCTGAGATGAGAAAGGCCCGCCACAACAAGATCATCACCGGACTTCCGGATACCTACGGACGCGGCCGTATCGTAGGCGACTACCGCAGAGTGGCGCTTTACGGTATCGATTTCCTGATGGAAAAGAAGAAGGAAGACTTTGATAACTGCGGCTGCGGCGTGATGGTGGATGATGTCATCCGTCAGCGTGAGGAAATCTCCATGCAGTACCGTGCCTTAAATGACATGAAGAAGATGGCAGCTTCCTACGGCTATGACATCTCCCAGCCGGCGAAGAATGCGAAGGAGGCCGTACAGTGGACCTACTTCGGCTATCTGGCTGCAATCAAGACCCAGAACGGCGCAGCGATGAGCGTCGGCCGTGTATCCACCTTCCTGGATATCTATATCCAGAGAGATTTAAAGAACGGCGTGATTACCGAGAAGGAAGCGCAGGAGTTAATCGACCATTTCGTTATGAAGTGCCGTATGGTGAAGTTCGCAAGAATTCCATCCTACACCCAGTTATTCTCCGGCGACCCGGTATGGGCAACTCTGGAAATGGGCGGCTTAGGACAGGACGGACGCTCCATGGTAACCAAGACCGATTACCGTTTCCTGCACACCTTAGAGAACATGGGACCAAGCCCGGAGCCGAACATGACCGTTCTTTACTCCTCCAGACTGCCTCAGAACTTTAAGAGCTACGCGGCTTATATTTCCGTTAAAACCAGCTCGGTTCAGTACGAGAACGATGATGTGATGCGTCCGTACTGGGGCGATGACTATTCCATCTGCTGCTGCGTATCTGCAACCCAGACCGGTAAGGAGATGCAGTTCTTCGGCGCCCGTGCAAACCTGGCAAAGTGTCTGCTGTACGCAATCAACGGCGGTGTGGATGAGAAGAGCAAGGTGCAGGTAGGTCCGGCATTAAAGCCGATTACCGCAGAGTATCTGGACTATGACGAAGTGATTGCCAAGTATGATGAGATGATGGAGTGGTTGGCCGGCCTGTATGTAAATACGTTAAATGTTATCCAGTATATGCATGACAAGTATTACTATGAGGCGGCTGAGATGGCTCTGATCGACACCGATGTAAGACGTACCTTCGCAACCGGTATCGCAGGCTTCTCCCATGTAATCGACTCCTTAAGCGCAATCAAGTACGCCAAGGTAAAAGTAGTCCGCGGCGAGGACGGACTGGCTGAGGATTACGAGATTGAGGGCGACTTCCCAAGATACGGAAATGATGACGACCGCGCCGATGAGATCGGTATCTGGCTGTTAAAGACCTTCTTGGATAAGTTAAAGAAGCATCACACCTACCGGAATTCTGAGCCGACCACCTCAATCCTGACCATTACCTCCAACGTGGTTTACGGAAAGGCAACCGGAGCGCTTCCGGACGGAAGAAAGGCCGGCGAGCCGTTATCTCCAGGTGCAAACCCAAGCTACGGCGCAGAGAAGAACGGTCTCTTAGCTTCCTTAAACTCTGTGGCTAAGCTGCCATATGAGTGGGCTTTAGATGGTATTTCCAACACCCAGACCATTAATCCGGGCGCACTGGGCCATAATGAGGAAGAGCGGATTGAGAATCTGGTTCATGTGATGGACGGCTACTTTGACCAGGGCGCACATCATTTGAATGTCAATGTATTCGGCATCGAGAAGCTGGTTGACGCGATGGAGCATCCGGAGAAGGAAGAGTACGCAAACTTTACCATCCGTGTATCCGGTTATGCGGTGAAGTTCATCGACCTGACCAGAGAGCAGCAGTTAGACGTAATCGCTAGAAGCGCTCACGAGAGAATGTAAGGAAACACAACGTAACGCAGCGGTTTGGACGGCCGGTTTACCGGCTGCGCGGACCATTAGAAAAGAAGGAGATGCAGGGTTATGGAAGAAAATACGGGAATCGTGCTGGAGACCGATGCAGAAAAAGGGAAAAAAAGTGCAGAAGGCTTTATTCATTCCATCGAATCATTCGGTTCGGTGGACGGGCCCGGCGTGCGGTTTGTCATTTTTATGCAGGGCTGCCGCCTGCGGTGCCAGTTCTGCCATAACCCGGACACCTGGCACCGTCACGGCGGCGAGCCTTATACGGCAGAGCTGCTGCTGGACCGGGCGTTAAAATACCGGAGCTACTGGGGGAAGAAGGGGGGAATCACGGTAAGCGGCGGGGAGCCGCTGCTGCAGATTGATTTCCTGATTGACCTGTTTACCAGAGCGAAGGCGGAGGGCGTCCACACCTGTCTGGATACGGCCGGGCAGCCATTTACCAGGCAGGAGCCGTTTTTCAGTAAATTTAAACGTCTGATGAAGGTGACGGACCTTCTGCTCCTGGACATCAAGCATATGGATGCCGGGCAGCACAAGATTCTAACCGGCGCAGATAACGCCAATATCCTGGATATGGCAAGATATCTGTCCGATACCGGAAAGCCGGTCTGGATTCGTCATGTGCTGGTGCCGGAGCGCAGTGATTACGATGAATATCTGATCCGCCTGGATGAATTTGTGAAATCTCTTCACAATGTCAAGCGGTTCGAGGTGCTTCCTTACCATACACTTGGCATTTTCAAGTGGGAGGAGCTCCGCATCCCTTACCCGCTGGTTGGAATCGACCCGCCGGCGAAGGAACGGGTGGCGTATGTGAACGAGCTTTTGCATACGGCGGATTATAAGGGGTATCTGGAAGAATGAAAAAATTTGGGACAATAAGGTCCGGATGAAAAGAGCGGGAACTCTGAGGGGTTCCTGCTTTTTTTGCACTCCATACAATCCATACGCCGTGAAGCTGGCTGACAGAAGCCGTCACTCCGGTTCACTCATCGGAAGCTGGCGGCGTTCATTCTGCCTGCGTAACTGCCGCGGGCAACTCAGGAATGTACCGGATGTACATTCCTTCGGACAAAGCCCGCTGAAAATTCCGTTTGGTAAACGAAATTTTCGCAGTTTCTCCGGCAGCCTGGACGCCTGCCAGCTTCTCGATTCGTTCACAGGTCGTTCCTTGCTTCTGCCAGCCAGCTTCACGGCTGTGGGGTGGCGGTTTGAGGGTAGAATACGGAATTTTTGAGCTGCTTTTGTGACGGCTTAAGACTGTTATCAGAGGCAGCCGGTAACAATGATTCGAAGAAGTGCTGATTTGAAGAAGTTTTCGGTTGACTCCGATGGGTGCTTGACAACCGATATTATATGGTGTATAGTATAGACATGGACATATATTATATGGTATATAATATAACTTATTAAATAGCAATCAAAGAAGCAGGGAGTGAGCATATGGTCTTTAATACGGGAGCGGCGCTGTTGGATGGAATTGTCCTGGCGGTTGTGTCGAAGGAGATGGAGGGGACATATGGGTATCGGATTACTCAGGATGTCCGGGCGGTCATTGAGATTTCGGAATCTACCTTGTATCCGGTTCTCAGGCGGCTTCAAAAGGATGAATGCCTGGAGGTATATGACCAGGCATACGACGGGCGGAACCGCCGATATTATAAAATCACAGAAAAAGGAAGGGTGCAGTTAAATCTGTACCGCAGTGAGTGGGGAAACTATTCCCGGAAAATATCCCGCATTTTTGAGGAGGCAAAGGTATGACAAGGGATGAATTTATGGATAGACTGGAATATCTTCTGCAGGATATTCCGGATGAGGAGAAATGTGATGCGGTTTCCTATTACCGGGATTATCTGGAAGAGGCCGGACCGGAGAATGAGGAAGCGGTGATTCATGATTTTGGAAGTCCGGAGCGGGTTGCGGCTATCATCCGGGCGGATTTGGCCGGCGCGTTCGAGGATGGCGGAGAGTTTACCGACAAGGGCTATCAGGATGAGCGGTTCCAGGACCCGAATTTCGGCCTGGCAAAGCGGATGGACCTGCCGGAGTCCGCGCAGGAGGGACCGGGAGGAGCCGGAGGAAACGGGACCGGAAATGGAGCCGGAGCGGGCTGGAGCAGCGGAGCCGGGAACGGGAGCAGAGCCGGAGCGGGGCCGGGCGGCGGATATGGAAGGCAGAAGCCACACTGCGAAGCCGGCGCTGCGCCGAAAAAAGGAAGATGGGAATGGTGGCAGGTCGTGGGCATGGCAGTGCTGACCTGCTGTCTGGTGCTGGCGGTGTTCCCGGTGGTTTTCGGAATCGGAAGCGGCATAATCGGAGCGGTGGCCGGAATCCTGATCAGCACCACCATCGCGCTGGCGGCGGTCACATTGGCTCTTTTCGTGTCGGGCGCTGCGGTGATTGCCTTCGGCATCGCCCATATGACTGCGGCGGCAGAGGGGATTTTATATCTGGGAACCGGAATCGGCCTTCTGGGCCTTGGATTTCTGTGTCTGGCCCTGTGCGGGCTGTATTACGGAAAGTTCCTTCCCTGGCTGTTCCGAACGCTGATTGATCTGGTAAGCCGTCTGATTCACAGAAAGGGGGCATCGGCATGAACCGTTTGATTAAATATCTGGCAATTCTGGGAGTAATCCTGACGGCGGCGGGCTTCTGTCTTGCGGCAGGAGCAAAGGCCTATGGAGCCGGGAATGGAAGCATCCGGTTCTGGAAGGATTGGGGACAGGAAACGGTTTTCCCGTGGGAGCATTCGGCTGGAGGGGATGAATGGCGTCACGATTTCCGGCATCATGATTCCTGGTGGCAGGAATTCAGCCGAGACTCATTCTGGAGAGATTTGGAAGAGGACTGGGAAGCAGAAGACCGGGATGCAGAAGGTCGGGGTTCGGAGGACTGGAAT
>JAUNPZ010000135.1:0-5968 GCA_030536455.1 Lachnospiraceae bacterium
ACATTATCCACATAGTTTTCAACATTTTATGTAAAGAAGCTATGTGGATTTTTTTGTTCACATAAAAAATTAGCTGACAATTTCGGGAATCCTTGATTTTACTTGATTTCGACAGGATTTTGCAGGCGGCAGGGGGAGAAATCCACCGTATTATCCACATTATCCACAATATCCACAAACGGGTTTGTGGAGAAGTGCGCCTATTTGCTTTTCTTCGTGGATATGTTATGATGAAGGCACGGTTAAGGCGCCGGCAGGCAGTCCGGCGGATCGTGAAAGGATGAAGCTTTATGACTTGGGAGTTTAACAGCGTTTTCCAGGTAAAGGGAACCCTGGTTGCCAACGCGTTTATTGATGAATATATGGCGGGAGCCAATGGAGACTATGTAAAGGTATATCTGTATCTGCTGCGCCACCAGGACAGCCAGCCGGAACCGGCGCTGGTTGCGGAGGCCCTTCATTACACGGAAGGGGATGTGAAGCGGGCCATCGCCTATTGGGTGAATGCGGGCGTGCTGGCGGCGGGGCCGGAGACATCTGGGATATCCGGCCGGGAAACGGCAGATGCAGGAGCCGGGGCAGCGTCCGGAAGCCGGGCGGCCTTAGGTGGCGGTGGCTCTGTGTCCGGAGCATCTGACGGGGATGGGAAGGAAGAGCTTCTGCCGGGAGCAGCGCCGGCTCCGGTTTACTCGAAGGAGCTGGTGAGCCGCCTTTCCGGCGATGAGAATTTTTCCCAGCTTCTTTATATCGCGCAGAAGTACATGAACAAGGTGTTCACCCAGCGGGAATGCCAGGTGTTTGCCTATCTGTACGGGGAGCTGAAGCTTTCGGCGGAGCTTCTGGAATATCTGGTGGAGTACTGCGTGCAGAACGGCCATACCAGCATCCGTTATATGGAGACGGTGGCGTTGAACTGGCACCAGAAGGGCCTTGTAACCCTGGAGGCGGCCAAGGCCTACAGCGCAGGCTTTAACAAGGATTCCTTCGCGGTGATGAAGGCATTTGGATTAAATGACCGGAGACCGGCGGAGGCGGAAAAACGGTTTATCGAGAACTGGTTCCGGGTATACGGCTTTTCCAGGGAAGTGGTGCTGGAGGCCTGCAACCGGACCATCGAGGCGACCCACACGCCCAGCTTCAAGTATGCGGACAAGATTCTGTCGGAGTGGAAGAAGGCCGGAGTGAAGAACCTTTCCGATGTGGAGGACCTGGATATGATCCGGCAGAAGCAGGAAAAGGAGCGGGCGGCTTCCAGAAAGAAGGGCGGAGCAGAACGGGGAGATGGCGCGGGAGACGGCGGAAAGCGGCCGTCCGGCAACCGCTTCCACAATTTTGAACCGAGTACTACGGATTATGATTCTCTGATGATGGAGAAAATCCGTGCCAGGATGAAGGACTCATAACAGGGAATAAAGGAAGAAATGGCAGAAAGGAGGGGCTCCCATGGCATTGAGCAATTCCCAGTACCAGGAAATCATGCGGGATTATCAGGCCCAGCAGTTAAAAAACAAGCACCGGCAGGATGACCGGATTCAGGAAATCTACGGGAAAATCCCGGCGATGAAGGAGCTGGACCAGGCGGTCAGCACCAGGGCCGTGCTTCGGGCGAAGGAGCTTTTAAACGGAGACCAGGCCGCCCTGGACCGGCTGAGGGAGGAGATTGCGGACCTTCGGGAGCAGAAGGCGTTCCTTCTGGAATCGAAGGGCTATCCGGCCGATTACATGGAGATGCATTACCGGTGTCCCGACTGCCGGGATACGGCATACACCCCGGACGGGAACAAGTGCCACTGCTTCCGGCAGGCGCAGATCCGTCTTCTGTACGCTCAGTCGAATCTGGAGGCGGTGTTAAGGCGGGAGAATTTCCAGACCTTTTCCTACCAGTATTTTGATGACAGCCGGGTGGAGCCGGCCATCGGAACCACCGTTGCCCGGTATATGAAGCAGGTCTATAAGTGGTGCCGGGATTTTGCGGACCGGTTTGACGAGAAGGGCGGGAACCTGTTATTTACCGGAACCACCGGGCGGGGGAAGACCTTTCTGACCAACTGCATCGCCAAGGAGCTGATTGACCGGTACCATTCGGTGATTTATCTGTCGGCCCATGATTTGTTTGAGGTATTTTCCAGATACCGGTTCGAATACCAGACGGAGGAAGAGATGAAGGATATGTACCAGTTCATCCTGGACTGCGACCTTCTGATTATTGACGACCTGGGGACGGAGCTGAACAACAGCTTTACCTCCTCCCAGCTTTTCTTCTGCATCAATCAGCGGCTGCTGGCGGGAAAGTCCACCATCATCTCCACCAACCTGTCCCTGGACCGTCTGCGGGACGAGTACACGGACCGGGTGGCGTCCCGGATTATGAGCAATTATACCATAATTCCCCTTTACGGGGAGGATATCCGGCTGAAAATCTGACAGGACCGGCCCGGAAAGCGGTTTTTGTCGAAAAAAAGCACTTATCCGCTTGACGAATAAAGTGCATAATGATATAAATGAAACGTTGAGAACACGGGAAGTGTAAAAGGATTCTAAAGTAAATGTAAAACGTAGAAATATTATATTTTATTTTATGGAGGAAAGACATGCTGTACGAAGAGAAGATTATTGAAACGATTCCGGTAGGACCTTTAGGACTGATTCCTTTAAAGAGCTGCGCAGAGCTGGGAGAAAAGGTGGATGCCTATCTGGCTGACTGGAGAAAGGAAAGAGAAAGCGAGCACAAATCCACCATCGCCTTTTCCGGATATCAGCGTGACAGCTATATCATCGATGCGAAGACCCCTCGTTTCGGTTCCGGTGAAGGAAAGGGAACCATCGAAGAGTCCGTCCGCGGCGACGACTTATACATCATGGTTGATGTGTGCAACTACAATCTGACCTACTCTCTGTGCGGTATGACCAATCATATGTCTCCGGACGACCATTTCCAGGATTTAAAGCGTGTGATTGCGGCAGCGGCAGGCAAGGCAAGAAGAATCAATGTTATCATGCCTTTCTTATACGAGAGCCGTCAGCACAAGCGTTCCAGCCGTGAGTCCTTAGACTGCGCGCTGGCTCTTAAGGAGCTGGTGGATATGGGTGTGGAGAACATCATTACCTTTGATGCCCATGACCCACGCGTGCAGAACGCCATCCCGTTAAAGGGCTTTGAGACCGTTCAGCCGATTTACCAGTTCATCAAGCATCTGTTAAAGAATGAGACGGAGCTTCAGATTGACAGCGACCACATGATGGTCATCAGCCCGGATGAGGGCGGCATGAACCGTGCCGTATACTTTGCAAATGTGCTGGGGCTGGATATGGGTATGTTCTACAAGCGCCGTGACTATACCAGAATTGTAAATGGACGCAACCCGATTGTGGCACATGAGTTCCTGGGCTCTTCGGTAGAGGGCAAGGATGTGCTGATTATCGACGATATGATTTCCTCCGGCGAGAGCATGCTGGATGTAGCGAAGGAATTGAAGCAGCGCAAGGCAAGAAAGGTATTTATCTGCTCCACCTTCGGTCTGTTTACCAACGGCCTTGCAAAGTTTGACGAGTATTATGAGAATGGCCTGATTGACCGGATCCTGACAACCAACCTGGTTTACCAGACTCCGGAGCTGCTTTCCAGACCATACTATATCAATGTAGATATGAGCAAGTACATTGCCCTGATCATCGATAACTTAAACCATGACGCTTCCTTAAGCGAGCTGTTAAACCCCACCAACCGCATCAACCGGTGCCTGGAGGCTTATCGGAACCGCTAAGGAGCGACGTGAAAAACAGAAACTGAATCAGACAGAACCAGAGCGACTACCCACAAAAGCATTGCCCACCGGCAGGCCCTTTGTGGGTATGTCTCTTATTGGAAGGAAGGTAGATGAATGAAGCGATTGCTGCAGCGCATCGGCATCCTGTTCGTGATTTTTCTCGCGGCAGGCGCCGGATATTTTTACTGGATGCAGAACCGGACATCTGCGGGAGACACCACCTATACCTCGATGGAGGAGGCGGAGCTTCCGCTGGTTTCCATGGACATTCTGGGAAGGGAGATGAACTGCCTGCACGGCTATGTGCAGGAGATGGAGGGCGCAGCCATCCGGCATCGACTTACCGTCCTTCCGGAGGACCGGAATCTGAACATCCGGATCGGGCGCTGCCCGGGGCAGGTAACCGGCATTTACTACGAAATCCGTTCCCTGGATCTGAGCCGCCTCATCGAGCGGACCAGCGTAGAGAGCTGGACGGCGAAGGAGGACGGCGCGGAGGCGGTCCTTCCGATTCAGAATCTTTTGGAGGACGGACAGCAGTACCTCTTAACCCTGACGGTGGATACGGACACCCACGGGGCGGTCCGCTATTACACCCGGATTGTATGGACGGAGAATGAAAAGGCCAGACAGATGGTGGACCTGGCGGCGGATTTTTCTGCCAGAACCTTTGACTATGAACAGGCCAAGGGGCTGACCACCTACCTGGAAACCAATGATACGGGAGACAATACCAACCTGGGCCATGTGGATATCCATTCCAGCTTCCGCCAGCTTACCTGGGGCGGCCTGACCATGAAGCAGGCCGGGGAGATGATGCTTTCCCTGAATGAATTAAATGGCAGTACGGCTCAGGTCACGGCGGCCTATCTGGCCGTCCGGGAGACGGAGGAGGGCAGTCAGGAGTATTATGAGGTGGAGGATAATTTCACCATGCGCTGGAGTGAGCAGCGGATTTACCTGATGGATTTTGACCGGAGGATGAACCAGATTTTCTCCGGAGACTCCGGATTGTTTTCCGGGAACCGGATTCTGCTGGGAATTACCGATGATGACCAGGTACAGGCTCAGAAAAGCCCGGATGGAAAAACCACGGCATTCGTCAGCAACGGAGATTTGTGGAGCTTTGAGACAGACGGCAAGGGACGGCAGGAGCAGGCGGTCCGGGTGTTCTCCTTCCGAAGCAGCAGCGAGGCGGGCATCCGCCCCGCCTTCCGGGAGCACGGGATTAAGCTCCTGCGGGCCTATGACGGAGGCAGCCTAGATTTCCTGGTTTACGGCTATATGAGCCGGGGAAACCACGAGGGCTGTGTGGGCGTGGCCATGTACCGCTACAATCGGGAGAAGGATGCGCTGGAGGAGCGGTTCTTTGCCCCGGTAAATCAAAGCTTTGAGGAGCTTCGGGGCGATATCTCGGAGCTGTCCTACTTAAGCGGCGGAGATATGCTGTATCTGAAGGTGGATTCCGGCATTTACGGCATTGACCTAACCAGCAATGAATTCATGGTGGTGGCGGAGGGCCTTCCGGAGGGCGGCTACACCATCAGCCAGAATGGAAACCGTCTGGCCTGGCAGGAGGGAACGGACATCTACCAGTCCGGGCGGATCCATCTGATGAATCTGGAGACCGGAGAGAAGTCGGAGGTGACGGCCCAGAGCGGAGAGGTGCTCCGGGCGCTGGGCTTCGTGGGAAATGATTTCATCTACGGCCTGGCCCGGTCGGACAGCCGATGGATGCAGAACGGCCGCCTGGAGGAGCTTCCCATGTATGCACTGGAAATCCTGGGCGAGGATATGACGGTGCAGACCCGCTATGAGAAGCCGGGATATTATATCTCCGGGGTATCGGTGGGCGACAGCCGGATTCATCTGAAGCGGATTGTCCAGGTGAGCGGAGATACCTACCGCCTGGTGGACGAGGATACCATCGTGTGCAATGAGGAGATTGCGGACAACCGGCTGGAGGGAATCGGCTGGTATGCGGACTCTCTCCGGCAGAAGCTTTATTTTGCCCAGACTTCCCTGGAAATCGGAAAAGGAAGGCAGGTCCGCCTGTCCGCTCCGGAAAAAATCACCTATGAGACCTCTGAGATTTTAAACCTAGGTTCCTCGGTGACCATACCGGGTATGCGGTTCTTCGCCTACGGCGGCGGCCGGCTTCTGGGCATTACCAGGGATTTTACAGAGGCGGTGGCCCTGGC
>JAUNPZ010000135.1:6068-7203 GCA_030536455.1 Lachnospiraceae bacterium
GGCGAGGATGGAATCGGCTACCTTCTGATGGGCTATGACCAGTACAATGTAACGATTTACCAGCCGGAAACAGGCGAAAGCTGGAAGATGGGACTAAATGACGCCAATTATTACTTTACATCGACAGGAAATGACTTTATCTGCGGAATTTTCCCGGAATAACAGGCTTCTTTCAAGCTGTAACCTTTACAAAAAGCCTTGTTATGGTATATAATGGCTTGAAGACTGATAATGACAGCGCTTTTTATGCGTTTTTTATAGATAGATAACAGAGGTGTATTATGGAACAGTATATCATGAAGGGCGGTAATCCGCTGGTTGGAGAAGTAACCATCGGCGGTGCCAAGAACGCAGCTTTAGGAATCCTGACTGCGGCAATCATGACGGATGATGATGTAATCATAGAGAACCTGCCGGACGTGCGGGATATTAATGTCATGCTGGAGGCGATTCAGGAAATCGGAGCCAGCGTGGACCGGTTGGACCGGCATACAGTAAAGATCAACGCCTCAAATATCGGGGAAGTTTCCGTGGATGACGAGTACATCCGCCGGATTCGGGCGTCCTATTATTTTATCGGCGCCCTGCTTGGAAAATATAAAAGTGCACAGGTGCCGCTTCCGGGCGGCTGCAACATCGGAAGCAGGCCCATCGACCTGCATCTGAAGGGCTTCCGCGCCCTGGGAGCGGAGATTACGGTGGAATGCGGGGCTGTGATTGCCCACGCCATCGACCTGGTAGGCGCTCACATTTACCTGGATAAGGTTTCGGTGGGAGCGACCATCAATGTGATGATGGCAGCGACCCTGGCAGAGGGCCAGACCATCATCGAGAACGCGGCGAAGGAGCCGCATGTGGTAGACGTTGCCAACTTCTTGAACAGCATGGGCGCCAATATCAAGGGCGCCGGTACGGACGTCATCCGTATCCGCGGCGTGAGAAAGCTTCACGGAACGGAGTATTCCATCATTCCGGACCAGATTGAGGCGGGAACCTTTATGTGCGCGGCGGCCATCACCAGAGGCGATGTGATGGTGAAGAACGTCATCCCGAAGCATCTGGAGGCCATCTCCGCAAAGCTGATTGAGATTGGCTGCGAGGTGATTGAATTCGACGATGCGGTGCGCGTGGTCGG
>JAUNPZ010000136.1:0-3032 GCA_030536455.1 Lachnospiraceae bacterium
TCCATCATCTTCGCCGTGTTCAGAAGGCTTCTGGTGGAAGCCACCTCCTCCCGCCGCATGATGACATTGGCCTGGGCCTTCTTCTCCGCCACCAGCACCGTATTCATAATATCCCGGATTTCTCCCGGCAGGATGATATCCTTGATGCCTCCGTTTACCACCTCCACGCACAGCGCCTCCTGACGCTCCCGCATCTTCTCCAGGATGTACCGGCCAATCTCCTCCTTCTGCGCCAGCAGCTCATCCAGCTTAAACCGGCCTACATATTCCCGGATGATTAACTGGGCGCAGGTGTAAAGCTGGGCCGACACCCCTTCAATCTGCTGCACCAGCCGCTCCGGGTCGGTAATCCGGTAGCCGCAGATGACGTTCAGCCGCACGCCCACCTTGTCCGCCGTCAATACCTCCTGGCCGGAGATTTCCAGCTGCTGAAGCTTCATATTAAATATCTTACAGGAAACCTCTGCCCCGTAATTCCAGAAGTAGTAGGTTCCGGTTCCCAACTGCCGCTCCAGCCGGTTATCCACATACAAAAGTCCCAGCTCGCCGTCCTTTACCACAATCTTCTTGTAGTACTTCGCCGGCATCAGCTCCATGTACATTCTGGGCAGAACCTCTTCCATGTTCTGCTTCGTAATGTCCAGAAGCTGAAACTCATTCTGTTCGAACACATTCCAGAAATAATTCTCCGGTCTGGTCAGCACCTCCCGGAAGGTTCCATTCACAAACCGGATGGCAATGGAGGTGTCCGGAAGCTGGGCCTTCACCACTCTTTTTGCAAAGTCCGGACATGCCATCAGCACATCCGCCGGAAGCCCGGCCATATTGACCGGCCCGGTCATCGGCACCACCGTCACATCGTATCCAAGCTGCTTCAGATAAGTATATCTTCCGGCGGTCAGAAGCTTCTGAAACCGGCCGTTCTTCATCAGATAACCACATTCCTGTTCTTTAATCGTCCATCTCATCTCAATTCGTCCTCTCTTCCCCGAAATGAATATTCTCATTTTCTCTTTTTCCATGAAACGGGTATCTCCCGGCTTTCCTCTTAAGACAGGGGCTGCCGTTCCTTCCTTTCCCTGCATTTCTGCCGAAGCGTCCGGTACGCCGGATTGTAAATTGCTGCCATATATCCGCTGAATGCTTTTCCTGGCCGCCAATGGAAAAACGCAGGCGCAGCGGGGCTGCATCGAGGCTTTTTCATCGGTGCCATCGGGAAAGCAGGCAAATGAATATGACAGAGCATTTACATCCGGGGTACGGGTCTCTGACCCTGTCCGCTTCCGGGTAGAAATATGGGAGAAAGTATTCGGAAAGCAGCGCATGCTCTCTTAAGATGAATGAAAGCCGGTCCTTTCCCATCCTTTGGTGTTTGTCCCGTGCATGTTCGTGACATGCTGGACCTGACGATTGCTATACCCACTTAGCTACACATAACCATCCGGCTATGCGGCAGGATTTGAACCTGCGACAAATCGTAAAGTTTTTTGCAGACCGGCCCGATATACCACATCGGCACGCCGCTGGCATCCTGGAGGCCGCCCTGTCGGCAAACCTCACAGCCTGGGAGCAGGCCCGCGATTTATGCAGAATTTTTTATATTTTCTTATAGTCAGCCCTTCACCACACCCACCGTCTTCAGCCGCTTCACCGGCACCACCAGGTCGGTCTGGTTATCCATCACCGTCTCGATATCCTTGTAGGCGAACCGGCATTCCTCCGCCACATCGGCCTTGCCCCGTTTTCCCAGAACTACGCCCTGCCTTGCCAGGTCGGTAATCACCTCTTCGCAGGAAAATGCTTTCATCGCCCCGCTCCGGGAATACTGCCTTCCGGCTCCGTGGGAGGAGGAGCAGAAGCTCTCCGGGTTCCCCTTTCCCATCACCACATAGCTGTAGGAGCCCATAGCGCCCGGAATCACCGCCAGCTCTCCATTCTCCGCCCGGACCGCGCCCTTGCGGTGCACCCAGACCTCTTTTCCGTAATGGGTTTCCAGGGAAGCATAATTGTGGTGACAGTTGATATCGCCGGAAAATTCCAGATTAAGCTGCGTGTATCTGCCAATCCATTTTTCCAGGACCGCCTTCACTGCCAGCATCATCTTCTCCCGGTTTTCCCGTGCAAAGTCCATAGACAGGTTCATCCAGTTCAGGTACTGCTGTCCCTCCGCTGTATCCACCGGAAGGAAGGCCAGCCGATATTCATCCGGGACCTGGCTGTGCCATTTCCGGTTTAATTCTCTCGCCTTTCCGTGAAAATAGTCGCACACGGATTTTCCGAAATGACGGCTCCCCGAATGAATCATCACCGCCAGATACCCCGCGTCATCCACCTGAAGCTCGATAAAATGATTTCCGCCTCCCAGCGTTCCAATCTGGAAATATCCGGCCTCAAGCTGTCCCAGCAGTTCCCCGTCCGCCTCATACCGCTCCATCTCGTCGAAGGCCCGGTCAAGGGTGTAGCAGGGCATCCCTGTCTTGTGATGGGCAAATCCCACCGGCACATTCCGCATGATATCCCCAATCATCGCCTGAATCAGATTTCCATTCCCGGTGACAATCTCCTTGATATCCGCCAGCCGGATATTCGTCTCCGTGTAAGCCATGCCGCAGCCGATGTCCACGCCCACCGCATTCGGTATCACCACGCCGTCCGCAGCAATCACTCCGCCGATGGGCATCCCCATCCCGGCGTGTGTATCCGGCATCAGGCAGACCCATTTATGGAGAAAAGGAAGCTGCGACAGATGATATGCCTGCTCCCGGCACCCACTTTCCAGCTCCTTCTCGCCGTCCAGCCAGACCTTAACCGAAAAATTCATGTTCTCTTTCTCATATAATACAAACATACCCTTCACTTCCTTTTCTTATCTTCGTACATCCGCCTTCGTGCGTCTGCTGTTTCCTTACACCCATATCTTACCGAATCCGGAAAGGATTATCATTTAAAAAAAGCTGCGAACTCTCTTTTATCCAGGTTTATCCAACATATATCGGTGTATACTTGCAGATTCCCCCACGCTCCGCTATACT
>JAUNPZ010000136.1:3132-7202 GCA_030536455.1 Lachnospiraceae bacterium
TATTCCACGCGTCTTATGTGCCGCTGCGTTGAAACGGAGCGAAAGCGCGCTGACGGATATCTCATTTCCTTCCCGGCGTACCCCCGCCAATATGTGAACACGAAAAAATACAGGAGCCCCCTCTATGTCCGATTACCAGGAACTTATCAAAAATTTCGACCGCATCCGCGACTACATGCGCCAGTTCTTCATCTATGGCTGGAAAAGCCGCAGCGAATATGACAGCAAAAGCGCCCGCACCTATGACAACGAGCGCAGGCGGATTGAAAGCTGGCTGTCCGGCTACATCCAGTCCGGCTACTCCCAAAAGGGAAAGCAGGTCTACGTCAGCGTGGACAGCAAGACCATCCCGCAGAATCCGTTATATGCCGCATGGAAGTCCAAAAGCTTTACCGACAATGATATCCTGCTCCATTTCTTCCTTCTGGACCTTTTATGGGATCGGCCGGAAGGCGGCGCCGCCGGAGAGCTGTGCGATGCGGTTTCAAAAGAATACGGCGTAGTGTTTGACAGCCAGACCGTCCGGCTGAAGCTGAAGGAATATGAAGAGCTGGGAATATTAGCAGCGAAAAAGGAAGGGAAAAGCCTGCGCTACCGGCTGCTGCCCGGACCGATTCAGAATGGTGCAGCGGATGTTCCAGCCGAACCAGAGCCGCTCACAGAGGAAACCTGGCAGCAGCTTCTCACCGCCGTCACCTTTTTTCAGGAAGCGTCCCCCTTCGGTTTTGTGGGCAGCACGATTCTGGACCGGGAAAACAAGGAAAATATCTGGTTTCAGTTCAAGCACCATTTTATCGTACATACCTTAGAGGACGGGGTTCTTGCGGATGTGCTGTCTGCCATGAAAGCCCACCGGCGGATTTCCTTTGAGAATAAAAGCAGCCGCAGCGGGAACCTCTCCATCATCCGCGGCATCCCATTAAAAATCTTCGTCAGCACCCAGACCGGGCGGCGCTATCTCTGCCTGTATCTGGAGGAACGCCGCCGCTTCGCCAGCTTCCGCCTGGATTCCATGTCTCAGGTAAACGAGCTGGAGGTCTGCGGCGATTATGAGAGGAAGCAGCAGCTTCTGGCGAAAAATCAGGAGAAATGCTGGGGCGTTTCCTTCGGCGGAGTCTATCATCTGGAGGAAATCTGCATGAAGATTTACATTGACGAGGAAAAAGAGTCCCATATCTTAAACCGCCTTTACCGGGAGGGCCGCGGCGGCGAGGTGTTAAAGATACGGGAGCATGAATATCTTTACAGCGGTGCATTTTTCGATACCAACGAGATGCTGGCCTGGGTGAAAACCTTTACCGGACGGATACTGGACATTCAGGGGACGAACGCATCTGCCATCGCCAAGGTTACAAGAGATTGGGAAAAGATGTACAGAATGTACTGTAATGGAAAGGATTAAGCGATATGGAGCTTTTCGATAAGATATATAACTGCTATTATCAGGTGGTGCGGCAGATTTTGTCCGAGGCCGCCGGTCAGCCGGTCACCAGAAGCCGGATGACAGAGCTTTCCATGAAATACGGATATCTGGAAAGCGGCCTTACCATCGTGCCGAAGCTGACGGACGGAACCTGGCCGCTGCTGGAGCCGGTTCCGGAAAAGGGTGAGCGGTCAAATGCCGTTCGATACCGCCCCGTCCTCCGTCATCCGGAATTATGGGAGCCGGGAAATCTCCCCCTTACCAGACTGCAGAAATCCTGGCTGAAAGCCATATTAAGGGACTGCCGGATCCGGCTCTTTCTCACCGATGAGCAGCGCTCCCAGGCAGAAGCCTTCCTGGCGGATGCAGAACCCCTCTTCCATCTGGAGGACTTCCGCTTTTTCGACCGGTATCTGGACGGCGACCCCTATCCGGATGCGTCCTATCGGGAGAATTTCCAGACTATTTTAAGAGCGCTTAAGGAAGAAAAAGCGCTGATTATCGCTTACGAAAACCGGCGGGGCAAAGCCAATACCTTCGAGGCCGCGCCTTACCAGCTCCAGTACTCCGCCAAGGATGATAAGTTCCGCCTCTGCTGCCTGAAATACTCCGGCCGTTCCTTTCACCAGAACACGGTGTTAAATGTAAGCCGAATCAGAGCCTGCCACCTGTCCCGCCGGAATCTCCCCGATGTCCTCTCCGGCCATCTCCCCGCCCGCGCTTTCCGCCCGGTCAGCCGGTGCACGGAGCCGGTGCTCATCGAAATCAGCGGAGAGCGAAATTCACTGGAGCGGTGTATGCTCCATTTTGCCAACTACGAGAAGCATACCCGGTATCAGGAGGAAACCGGAACCTGGCTCTGCTCCATCTATTATGACCTTGCAGATGAAACGGAGCTTCTGATTGATATCCTTTCCTTCGGGCCGGTGATTCAGGTCCTAGGGCCGGAGCCGTTCCTGCACCAGATTCGCCAGCGGGTAAAAAAGCAGCATGAATTATTTTACGGGACGGTGTAACACACCGCCCCGCATTTTTATTACTCGATTTTTATCACTCAATCTCCACTTCCCGGAAGCCTCCGCCCGGCTTCAGCACCCAGTAGGTCCGAAAGCCGCATTCCACGGCAATCCGCTTCGCCTGGTCAAAATGAAAGCCGATGGTATCCGCATGATGGCTGTCCGAGTTGATCAGAATCCGGCCGCCCATGGCCTTCAGTTCTTTTAACAAAATTCTGGATGGATACGGCTCTGTGCGGTATCCCCTGGAAATTGCGCCGGTATTGATCTCGAAAGGCAGTCCCTCCGCATTCAGCTTCTTCATGGCCGCCAGCGCCGGCTCCAGGTACTCGTCCCGGCTTTCATCAAAATGCTTATAGCCTTCGTTGAACTTGGTCAGCAGGTCAAAATGTCCCACCCAGTCACACTTTGTCCGGTCATAAACCGTGGCCTCCAGTTCAAAATAATCCTTTGTAAACTCATACCATTTTCCGCCCCACAGACGATTCACCGCATCCGCCAGGATTGCTTCCGTCTCATCGATGGAAAAAATCTCCCCGTTCTTCTCCAGGCAGTGAACCGAACCGATGGCATACTCCGCTTCCTGAATCGGCCCCAGGCAGTCCAGCTCGATGCCCACATAGATATTCATCCGGCCCGCAAATTCCTCCCGAAGGGCATAAAGCTCCTGTTTATATGCCGCCAGCTTCCGGTCTGACATACCGAAATCCGGCGTGCAGAACGAATAATCCGCATGTCCTGAAATTCCAAAATCCGTAAAGCCCATCCGATATGCGGCCTCTGCCATCTCCCTGGGTGTGCTTTTACCGTCACAATATGTGGTGTGCGTGTGAAAATCTGCTTTTACTCTCATTGGTTTTGTCCCTTTCCTGTATAAAATAGGTTCTGATACGAATGTAATGAGGAAAAGGATAGAGACTCCCATGCTGTCACTATCCTTTTCTTGAAATTACGTATGAAAACAATTTCCTTATTTCTGCATGTCCGCAGTAATCCGGACAGCAGGCGCCTGAACATTGTGTTCTGCCATAGATTCGGTAATTCTCTGCGTAAGGTCAAAATACACATCCCAATAATCACCGCTCCTGCACCATGCCCGAACGGTAAACTCCATCGCTTCATTGCTTCCGCCGCTGATACGGGCAAATGGTTCCGGGTCGGCCAGCACCTGAGGATTGGCCTTCATCACGGTAATCATGATGTCCTGGATTTTAGACGGAGCCTCGCTTTTCGCACAGGCAAAGGTCAAATCAACCCGGCGCAGTTCCTCGGAAGAAAAGTTCGTGATATTTGCATTCATCAGGCTGCCATTGGGAACCGTGATGCGCTTGTTGTCCAATGTCAGAACCACCGTATAAAACAAAGTAACCTCTTTGACAACACCTTCCACACCAGCCGCGGACACATAATCGCCCAATTGGAACGGTTTGAAGATCATCAGCATGATGCCGCCCGCAAGATTGGACAGCGCGCCCTGTATGGCAAGACCAACAGCCACACCGGCAGAAGCCAGAACCGCAACAACAGAGGCCATTGGTACACCCATAATGCCGATGATTGAGATAACCAGCAGCACATACAGTCCAATCTTGACAAAGCTCAAGGTAAAGGTTCGAACCGTTCCTTCCACT
>JAUNPZ010000137.1:0-2141 GCA_030536455.1 Lachnospiraceae bacterium
CTGGCGGTCCGCCGGATGGTGTCCTATGTGGAGCCGGTTATGATTGTGCTGATGGCGCTCCTGACCGGCTTTGTCATGGCGGCGGTGATGCTGCCGATTGTCCGCTCCTATGATGCGATTGAAGAGATTCTGCTATAAAAAGGGAAAGGGAATAAACCGATGAGAAGGAAGAAGATTCGTCTGCCCGAAGCGGTAAGAAAAATCTGTGTCTGCGGCAGAAAGACATCTCTGGAGGCGGCCGGACAGACAGGCGCAGAAGAGGCCGCACCCGCGAAGACTGGGGCAGCGGAAGGGACGGAGACTGCAGAGAAGAAAACGGCAGAGGGGAAGACAGCAGAGAAGGGGGCGGCAGAGCATGAAGCGGGGAAGGCAGCGGAGGTGTCTGCGGTACCGCTTCTGGATGAACTGGTGCGGCGGGCCTGTGAAAGTCAGGCCAGTGACATCCATATCGAACCTTTCGAGGACCATGCCGGAATCCGGATGCGGCTGGACGGAGCACTGGTAAAGATAGATACCCTGCAGCGCTCCGCCTATCTTCCGCTGATTGCTAGGCTGAAGATTCTGTGTGAGATGGACATTGCAGAGCACCGGATTCCGCAGGACGGACATTTTCGGAGGATGGTGGAGGGAGAGGCCGTGAACATGCGGGTTTCCATCCTTCCCACGGTCTTCGGAGAAAAGGCGGTTATCCGTCTGCTTTCCGGAAATGGAGCCATAGATTACGCGGAGAGCTTCGGCATGAGACCGGAGGACAGCGAAAAACTGCGGCGCATGCTTCGCTCACCCAGCGGAATGATTTATCTGACCGGCCCCACCGGCTCCGGAAAGACCACCACGCTTTATCTGATTCTGGCGGAGCTGGCAGACGGGACCGTGAACATATCGACCATTGAAGACCCGGTGGAGAAGAACCTGCCGGACATCAATCAGTGCCAGGTGAATCCGCAGGCCGGAATGACCTTTGAAAAAGGGCTTCGCGCGATTCTCCGCCAGGACCCGGATATTATCATGGTAGGGGAAACCAGGGACAAGGAAACAGCAGTCATCTCTGCCCGCGCGGCCATTACCGGCCATCTGGTGCTTTCCACACTGCATACAAATGATGCCGTTTCGGCGGTTGTCCGCCTGGAGGATATGGGGCTGGAGCCGTATATGGCGGCCAGTGCGCTGAATGGGGTCGTGGCGCAGCGTCTGGTGCGGAAGCTTTGCCCGGAATGTGCGCAGACGGTTCCGGCCACGGAGGCAGATCAGAAGTTTTTGGGAAGGAAGCTGGAGAAAATCCGGGTGCCGGGAGGCTGTCCGGCATGCAGTGGAACCGGATACCGGGGCCGGACTGCCATCCATGAGATTCTGGTGGTGGATAAGACCATCCGCAGGATGATTGCAGACCGCGCGGACCTGGAGGAAATCCGGGAATATGCCCGGCGGGAGCAGGGGATGAGGACGCTGCGGGAGTGCGGCTCCGAGCTGGCGGCAGAGGGAATCACCAGCATGGAGGAGCTTAAGAAGGCGGCTTATTATGAAGAATGAGAGGAACCGTGAAGGCGCGGAAGAAATCGTAATGAAGAGATGGATGAATGGGAAGAGATGGAAGAATGGAGCGGGATGAGGAGACGGGAGAAGGCAGAGGCGAATAAGGAGGAGAAAAACGGGAAAAGGATAACGGCGCTTTGTTCGGACCGGAAGGGTTCGTCCATGGTTTTGGTGATGTGTGTGCTGATGGCCGTTCTGATTTTGTGCAGCGCCCTTCTTTTGGAGTCCGCGTCTCTGGCTTCGGTGGTTTACCGGGAGCGGTCCGGTGAACGGTGCCGGATTCTGGCGGAATCGGTGAGCCGCAGCCTGGAAAAAGAACTGGTAAATCGTCCTTACCGATGGAAAATGGGGACGAGGTCCAATGCGGAAGCGGAAAGATCAACGTATTCGAATGCAAAGCGGTTATCCGGCGCAGGGGACGGCAGCCTATGGGAGTATGTGGGAACGCATATCGATTCGGCGGATGGTTCCTGGCCGGATTATGACCCGGAATCGCCCGACCGTTATGCCCGGTCACGGGCCAGGCGGACCTTCCGTCTCTCCGAAGAGGCGTCGGGCTGGCCGAAGGAAGCGGGAGAGGTGAAGGTCTGCCTGTATTGGGTGAAGGA
>JAUNPZ010000137.1:2241-4482 GCA_030536455.1 Lachnospiraceae bacterium
ACGGTGAGAATTTGGATATTGCTCTCTATGTGGAAACCACCTGTACCCGCCGGAAGGAATCCTGTACGGTAACGAAGGTGTATTATAAATGGAAGAAGGAAGACGGCTCCGGCCGTCAGGAGGATTCCTGGCAGTGGGTGACCGGCGCAGAGAGGAGGGCCGCGCATGGAACGAATGAAAGGGAAGAGATGGAAGAAACGAAGGGGACTTCTTCGCTCCCGCAAAGGAAATACCATCGCTGAGGTGATGGCGGGAATGTTTCTTCTTGCAGTTCTGACTGCCGTTTTTTCCAAGGCATTTCTTGCCTCCGGGCAGCTTGCCGGGCGGTCGGCCCGTTTGCTTCGGGAGGATGCGGAATTCTGCCGGGATTATTATCTGGACTCGGAGCTGCTTGAGAAGGAACCGGCCGGAACCGGAGAGGCCCTGTTCTTTGTGCCGGAGGAAGGCAGCGAAGCCGTGTCTGACGGCGGATTTTCGGTGCGCGGAATCCGGCTTTACCGGTACACGGAGGATGGGAAACAAGGAGCGGTTTATGATGTGGGTGAATAAACCACGGCGGGGAAAATGGTTTGGACGGAGCCGAAGCCCGGTCAGGGGAAGACGGTTTGGACGGAGCCGGAGTACGGTCAGGGAAAACAGGAGATGGGCAGTATGGAGAGACCGAAGCGGCGTTACCATAGCGGAGCTGATGGCCGCCCTTGCATTAAACAGCATGCTCCTCCTGCTTGGGTGCGGTATTCTGATGCAGAGCCTGCACCTTTATGGCAGAATCAGCGCGGTTTCCGATGCCGTCTGGGTCAGCCGGATGATTCTTGATAAGGTGGCAGGAGAAATCCGCAGGGCAGAGGATGGCAGCGGGATTCGGATAACCGGAGCGCAGTCCGGCGCGGAGGACGATGGTTTTCCGGCGATTGAAGTGGAGACACGGAATCGGGAGCGGATAACCATCTCCCGGACGGAAGACGGCGGGGACTACCTGATGATTTGCTGTGAACCGGCGGTGGGTGTTCCCGATGAGCGGGTACGGACCATCGAACCGGGGCTGTATCGGGGCTATGTGATCGCGGACCTTCACTTTGCCCGCCGGAGCAGGGAAGATAAAGCTTTCGATGTGATTGAGGTCGGCCTGACGCTTCGAAACCGGCGGACCGGATACGAGTATTCCGGCTTCCGCTGCATTGCCTGTCCGCATCTGGAACCGGAGAAGGAAAAAACGAAAAACGCTGCTCCCAGGTGACAGACCCAGGAACAGCGTTTTTGCCGTTTGACAGTTTTGTTTTATTGAACGGTTCCCATCTTATTCAGCGGCCAGTAGCGAACCAGAACCTTTGCGATAATTTTATCCCGTTTTACAAAGGTGTTGGTCCAGTACCGCGCGTCAAAGGAGAAATTCCGGTTGTCGCCCATCATAAAGTAGGAATCCTCCGGCACTTCGAAATGCAGGTCATCCTCCGGCAGCATGGGCTCTCTCAGATATGGCTCCTCCAGCGGCGTATCCGAGCCGTTTAAGTACACGGCCCCGTCCTTTATATCGATGACATCGCCCGGAAGTCCGATGATTCGTTTGACATAGTAGATGGATTCGTCATCTGGAAAATGGAAGATGGCGATATCACCGCGCTGCGGATCGGAAAACCGATAGGTCAGCCTGGAACCGATTACCCGGTCATTGGTCATAATGGTATTCTCCATGGAGCCGCTTGGAATCCGGCTGTTGGCGATGATAAAGGTATTCAGAACGAAAGCGATGCAGGCGGCAGTCAGCAGAATCTGAACCCAGCTCAGAATCTCAGCGCGCAGACTGCTGTCATTGTCCTTTTTCTTTCTTGATTTTTTTTCCTCTTTATGGGGTACCGGAGAACCCAGTCTGCGATTTTCAGAACTCATAATTATTTATCCTCGATTCTTAATACGTTAAATGTGTGAATTGGTAATTGTAAAAGATAGCAACATAGAAGAGTATATTTTAGTTTCTGCTTTTCTGCAAGGGCTTTTAGAAAATACTAAGAAATTTTCAAGGGTTTTGCAAGATATGTAAGGATTTTACAGGAAAAGTACTGGAAATGGAGCGCGGAAGCCGTTATACTGGAAGTAAGCAGCCGGAAAACGGCCGGATAAAGGATGCAGGAAACCAGCGCACCGGATAATTTCTATCCGGGATATCGCACAGACGAGAAAATCAGGGGAAGCATATGCCAGAAAAAACAGCAGGGACAAAACCGATAATCAAAAGCCCGGAAG
>JAUNPZ010000137.1:4582-7162 GCA_030536455.1 Lachnospiraceae bacterium
AAGCCCGGAAGTTCAAAAAACAAAATTTCCAAAATCAGCCCGAAGGACGCTCATTCCGTCTGCGGTCCTGATTGCGCTTACGGTCCTTCTCCAGACAGCCGCCCGCCGCCTTCCCGGATTCGGAGAATGGTATGCGGTGACGGTTTACCCGGCGCTGGTCCGGGTGGTGGGCGCATTTTTTGGTATGTTTTCATTTTCTGTGGTGGAGTTCGGATTATATCTTCTGCTGATTGGAATGGCGTGGCATGGCATCCGCCAGATCCGGAGGCCGGGGAAGCTTTTGATGGGAGCCGGTCTGCTGGCGTCCATCCTGGTCTTTGTCTACACGGCAAACTGCGGAATCAATTACCACCGCCGCCCATTTTCCTCGTATCTGAATCTGAACGTGAGGGAGTCCTCGGCAGAGGAGCTGGAGCGGCTTGCCGGATTTCTGGCGGGACAGGTGAAGGAGACTGCACCCGTGGAGGGTTCTGCCTCCGGCACAGAGGGCGGGCCTGCGCAGGATGTCCTTGCCCGTCAGGCCAGGGCGGACATGGAGCGGCTGGGAGAACGGTATCCTTCGCTTTCCGGCTATTATCCACTGCCCAAGCCGGTGACGGTATCGGAGATTCTTTCCTATCAGTCCCTTTCCGGCGTATATTCTCCGTTTACCATTGAGGCCAATTATAATTCGGATATGACGGCTTATAACATTCCTCACACTGCCTGCCACGAGCTTTCCCATCTGCGGGGCTTTATGCGGGAGGAGGAAGCGAATTTTATCGGCTATCTTGCCTGTGTAAACTCGGATTCCCGGTATTCCAGGTACAGCGGTTATCTCACCGGATTTCTCTATGTGAATCAGGCGCTGTTTTCTCAGAAGCCGGAGCAGGCGGCACAGCTTGCCGCGTCCCTGCCGGAGACGGTGCGGAAGGATCTGGCGGAAAATAACCGGTTCTGGGAGCGGTATGAGGGAAAGATAGCGGAGGTTTCCACAAAAGTAAATGACACTTATTTAAAAGCAAACCGTCAGGCCGACGGCGTAAAGAGCTATGGGAGGATGGTAGACCTGCTTCTGGCTTTTTACCGGGAGAACGAGCCGGAATGAAATCTTTTTCCTGACGGAAAATGAACATTTCATTGCCATTCGGAAGGCAAGATGGTAAAATGGAAATAAATTAGTAATCGGAAAGCGATGCAAGGGCGTCTCGGTTACAAGAATCTAAAAAGGGAGCAAGGGGGTATTTGCTAAATGGAAAAAAAGATGGAAGATTTACTGGACTGGGCGGGAATTGAAGAATTGGTATATTCGGAATCATCCGATCCTCATCGTTTGCTGGGCGCGCATGTGACAGAAGAAGGACTTCTGATTCAGACACTGATGCCGACGGCAAAGTCGGTGTCCGTAAGACTGGCCAATGGAAAAACATATCCGATGGAGCAGGTTGACCCGGACGGAGACTATAAAGGCGTGTTCGCCGTAATCATTCCACGAAAAACCAAGACCGACTACACCTATCAGGTGGTTTATGACAACGATACGGAAGAAGAGGTTCACGACCCATATGTGTTTGAACCGCAGTTTACGGAGAATGATTTAAAGAAGTTTGAGGCCGGCATCCATTACAGCATCTACGAGAAGATGGGCGCGCATCTGATGACCATTCATGATGTATCCGGTGTGTACTTTGCCGTGTGGGCGCCTTGCGCCATGCGTGTCAGCGTAGTTGGTGATTTCAACCTCTGGGACGGACGCCGCCATCAGATGAGAAAGCTGGGAGACTCCGGCATCTTCGAACTGTTCATTCCGGGACTGAAGGAAGGCGCAGTTTACAAATATGAAGTAAAGACCATGAAGGGCGAGCCGATGATGAAGGCCGACCCATATGGAAACTATACGGAGCTTCGTCCGAATAATGCTTCGATTATCTGGGATTTGAATGAATACCAGTGGAACGACAAGGAGTGGATGGCACAGCGGGCCGCAAAGGATACCAAGGACCAGCCGATGAATATTTATGAGGTTCATTTAGGCTCCTGGATTCGCAAGAGCGTGGCGGTCAATGAGGACGGCTCTGAGGTGACCGGCTCTGAATTCTACAATTACCGTGAGATTGCGCAGAAGCTGGCCGAGTATGTGAAGAAGATGGGCTACACCCATGTGGAGCTGCTTCCGGTGATGGAGCATCCGCTGGACGCTTCCTGGGGCTATCAGGTAACCGGCTATTATGCGCCGACCAGCCGCTACGGAACGCCGGATGACTTTATGTATTTCATGGATTATATGCATGGACAGGGAATCGGCGTGATTCTGGACTGGGTACCGGCTCATTTCCCAAGAGATGCCCATGGTCTGGCCTGCTTTGACGGAACCTGCGTATACGAGCACGCAGACCCGAGACAGGGCGCACATCCTCATTGGGGAACCCTGATTTACAATTACGGACGTCCGGGTGTAAGCAACTTCCTGATTGCCAATGCCATGTTCTGGGCGGACAAGTTCCACGCAGACGGTATCCGTATGGATGCGGTTGCTTCCATGCTGTATCTGGATTACGGCAAGAACGACGGCGAGTGGGTTGCCAACATGTACGGCGGCAA
>JAUNPZ010000019.1:0-4029 GCA_030536455.1 Lachnospiraceae bacterium
CATCTGCAAATAAGGACGCATTTTTTCTCAAAAGGTGTTCTTTTTTTCGACAGCATTTTCCTGTAGAATAAGAGCCATAAGGAGGGTTACACATGGAAAAGTATTATTTAGCAGTTGACATCGGAGCCTCCAGCGGACGGCATATGCTGGGGCATCTGGAAAACGGAAAAATCGTGTTAGAGGAAATCTACCGTTTCGGAAACGGCATGAAAAAACAGGACGGAAAGCTCTGCTGGGATTTAAAGCTTTTATTCCAGGAGATTGTGGCCGGAATCAAAACCTGTAAGGAAATCGGAAAGATTCCGGTGTGCATGGGAATCGATACCTGGGCAGTGGATTATGTGCTGCTGGACGAGAAGGACCAGATTCTTGGCGATACCTACGGATACCGGGACAGCCGGACCGAGGGCATGGATGAAGAAGTGTACGCCATCATTCCGGAGGAAAAGCTGTATGCGAGAACGGGAATCCAGAAGCAGATCTTCAATACCATCTATCAGTTAATGTCTGTGAAGAAGGCCCATCCGGAATATCTGGAGCAGGCGAAGACCTTTTTGATGCTGCCGGATTACTTCCATTTCCTGCTGACCGGGGAGAAGCGTTCCGAGTATACGAATGCCACCTCCACCCAGCTTGTGGATGCGAAGACCAATGACTGGGACACCGAGCTGATTCAGATGCTGGGCTATAATCGTGACATGTTCCTGCCCCTCTCCCAGCCGGGAACCGTAGTCGGGAATTTTTGTGAGGAGATTGCAAATCAGGTCGGATTTGACTGTCAGGTGGTGCTTCCTGCCACCCATGATACCGGCTCTGCCGTGATGGCAGTTCCCTGCGTGGAGGAGGATTGCCTTTATATCAGTTCCGGAACCTGGTCCCTGATGGGAATTGAGAGCCGGAAGGCAATCTGCACCGAGGAGAGCCGTCAGCATAACTTCACCAACGAGGGCGGATATGATTACCGCTACCGTTATCTGAAGAATATCATGGGCCTGTGGATGATTCAGTCGGTGCGCCATGAACTGAATGACGGATATTCCTTTGCCGAGCTTTGTCAGATGGCGGCGGAGAACAGCCAGTTCTCCTCTCGGGTGGATGTGAATGCAAAGGCATTCCTGGCACCGGAGCATATGATTACGGCGATTCAGGATGCCTGCAGAGAGAGCGGCCAGCCGGTTCCGGAGACACCGGGACAGATTGCAGCAGTGATTTACGAGAGTCTGTCCGACAGCTATGCCGAGACGGTGGCGGAGATTGAGAGTCTGACCGGAAAGCATTATGACACCATCCATATCGTGGGCGGCGGCTCCAATGCGGATTATCTGAACCGGCTGACGGCGAAGAAGTCCGGCAGAAAAGTGCTTGCAGGTCCGGGCGAGGCGACGGCGATTGGAAACCTGATGGCTCAGATGATTCAGATGGGCGAGTTCGGAGGACTGACCGAGGCCAGAGAGAGCGTGCTGAAATCCTTCCC
Source organism: Lachnospiraceae bacterium (assembly GCA_030536455.1). Taxonomy (GTDB): domain Bacteria; phylum Bacillota; class Clostridia; order Lachnospirales; family Lachnospiraceae; genus Caccovicinus. Next base: position 1,475 of record JAUNPZ010000019.1, read on the forward strand.
GATCCGGAAGTATGAAGCATAGAAATGTGCCTGTATTTTCAGGGACAGAGTATCACAGAGGAAAGAAATAAAATTTATATAAAAAAGGAGACGAACTATGAACAGAGCAGAGCGTTATGAGTCCGCAAGAGAAATCTACAAGTCCATCGGAGTGGACACGGATGCGGCAATCGAGAAACTGAAGACCATTCCGGTATCCCTTCATTGCTGGCAGGGCGATGATGTAAAGGGCTTCGACCAGGACGGCCCGCTGACCGGCGGAATCCAGACCACCGGAAACTATCCGGGAAAGGCAAGAACTCCGGAAGAGCTGATGCAGGATATGGAGAAGGCGATGAGCCTGATGCCTGGAAGAAAGAAATTAAATCTTCATGCCAGCTATGCCATCTTTGAGAACGGCGAGAAGGCAGACCGCGACCAGTTAGAGCCGAAGCATTTTGCAAAGTGGGTGGAGTTTGCGAAGAAGCACAATATGGGTATTGATTTTAACCCAACCTTCTTCTCTCACGAGAAGGTAAAGGACGGCCTGACCCTGTCCAGCCCGGACGAGGAGACCCGCAGATTCTGGATTAACCACGGTAAGGCATGTATCCGCATTTCCCAGTATTTTGCAGAGGAAACCGGTATGCCATGTGTAATGAACATCTGGACCGGCGATGGCTACAAGGACATCCCGGCTGACCGTATGGGCCCGAGAATGCGCTACAAGGATTCCATCGAGCAGATTTTAGCAGAGCCGTATGATAAGAACCTGGTGAAGCCATGTGTAGAGTCCAAGGTATTCGGTATCGGCGTAGAGTCCTATACCGCAGGCTCCGCAGAATTTACCTTAAGCTTTGCTGCAACCCACGACGGCGTGCTTCCGCTGATGGATAATGGTCATTATCATCCGACTGAGGTTGTTTCCGATAAGATTCCGGCGCTGTTATGCTTCTTCCCGGAGATTGCTCTTCATGTAACCAGACCGGTACGCTGGGACAGCGACCATGTAGTGCTGTTTGATGATGAGACCAAGGAAATCGCAAAGGAAATCGTGAGAAATAACGCGCTGGACCGTGTATACATCGCACTGGATTACTTTGATGCCAGCATCAACCGTATTTCCGCATGGACCGTTGGCTTCAGAAGCTTCCAGAAGGCACTGCTTTCCGCACTGTGCACTCCAAGCGAGATGTTAAAGGGTCTGCAGGATGAGAACCGTCTGACCGAGATGATGCTGCAGCAGGAAGAATTAAAGACCTTCCCTCTGGGCGATGTATGGGCTGAGTACTGCCGTCAGTGCGGCGTGGCAGCAGACCAGAGCTGGTTTGATGAAGTAAAGAAGTATGAGCAGGACGTATTACTGCAGAGATAAAAAAGGAAAAGGATTGAAAGGAGAACGATCATGAAATTTTTAGATGCAGAATTTGTACAGGGCTTTATCCGTATGGCAAACGACGGCTGGGAGCAGGGATGGCATGAGAGAAACGGCGGCAACCTGTCCTACCGTGTAAAGAAGGAAGAGGTAGAGAGCGTAAAGGAGAACTTCCAGCCAAAGGAGTGGCAGCCAATCGGAACCACCGTTCCGAAGCTGGCCGGCGAGTACTTCCTGGTAACCGGAAGCGGCAAGTATTTCCGCAACGTTATCATTAAGCCGGAGGATTCCATCTGCATGATCGAGCTGGATGAGAAGGGCGAGAACTACCGTATCGTATGGGGCCTGGTAAATGGCGGAAGACCAACCAGTGAGCTTCCATCCCATCTGATGAACCATGAAGTAAAGATGCTGGCAACCGACGGCAGATATCGTGTCATTTATCATGCACATACCACCAATGTAATTGCGCTGACCTTCGTACTGCCTCTGACCGACGAAGCATTCACCAGAGAACTGTGGGAGATGGCAACCGAGTGTCCGGTTGTATTCCCAGGCGGTATCGGTGTGGTTCCGTGGATGGTTCCGGGCGGACGTGACATCGCAGTGGCAACCAGCGAGCTGATGAAGGAGTACGATGTGGCAATCTGGGCGCATCACGGCATGTTCGCAGCCGGCGAGGATTTCGACCTGACCTTCGGTCTGATGCACACCGTAGAGAAGTCTGCTGAGATTCTGGTTAAGATGCTGTCCATGCAGCCAAACAAGCGCCAGACCATCCAGCCGGACGAGTTCCGTCATCTGGCTGAGGACTTTAAGGTAACTCTGCCGGAGAAGTTCCTGTACGAGAAGTAAGAAGAACCAAAAAGCAGGAGGAACAAAACCATGGTAAGAAAATCATTTAAGATGTTTTTATATCCGGGTATGGAGGCGGAGTACGAGAAGCGCCACAACATGCTCTGGCCGGAGATGCGTGACATGATTCACGAGTACGGCGGCCACAACTATTCCATCTATCTGGACCGTGAGACGCATGTGCTGTACGGCTACATCGAGGTAGAGGATGAGGCCCGCTGGGCGCTGTCCGCGGATACCGCCATCAACCGGAAGTGGTGGGATTTCATGGCAGATATCATGGAGACCAACCCGGACAACAGTCCGGTCTGCGTGGACTTGACGCCGGTATTCCATCTGGACTAAA
>JAUNPZ010000019.1:4129-36310 GCA_030536455.1 Lachnospiraceae bacterium
GCAATAGAAGAGCTGCTGGCTGTGGCACATGGAAAAGTGAACCTGGTCAGCAGCTTTTTTTACCGGGGTATTGTTTTGGAGGAGATTAGAAAATGACAGGAATTAATCAGAAAGAATTAGAAAAGAAATTAGATTTAGTAATTGAAAAGTTAATGAACCTGGACGGACCGGAGACGGACAAGGAGCTGACGGTCGAGGGCGAAAAAATCGGCATGATCAAGCGTGACTTCGGCATCCGTGAGTGGGACTGGCCGCAGGGAGTCGGTCTTTACGGGCTGTATCAGATCATGAAAATCAGAGGCCGTGAGGATTACCGGGATTTCCTGTATCAGTGGTTCAAGGGGAACATGGAGGCCGGTCTTCCTTCCCGGAATATCAACACCACCACCCCGCTTTTAACGCTGGCGGAGTTTAATGACGAGTATCAGGACCCTGAATTTGAGAAGCTCTGCCTGGATTGGGCGGACTGGCTGATGAACTGCCTGCCCCGGACTAAGGAGGGCGGCTTCCAGCATGTAACCAGCGCCATCGGCGACCGTCAGGGGGTTCGTCTCAATGCAAATGAGATGTGGATTGACACCCTGTTTATGACGGTGCTGTTCTTAAACCGCATGGGTCAGAAGTATCAGCGTCAGGAGTGGATTGACGAGTCCATCCATCAGGTGCTGATGCACATCAAGTATCTTTGCGATAAGGAGAGCGGCCTGTTCTATCATGGCTGGACCTTCCGCGAGCGCAATAACTTCGGCGGCGTTTTCTGGTGCAGAGGCAACAGCTGGTTTACTCTGGGTATCCTGGATTACATTGACATGTTCCATGGCACCATGAATGCAGGGGTAAAGAACTTTATCATTGACACCTACAAGGCGCAGGTGGCGAAATTAAAAGAACTTCAGGATAAGGAGAGCGGTCTGTGGCACACCGTCCTGACGGATTCCACCAGCTATCTGGAAACCTCCGGAACAGCGGCCATCACTGCAGGTATCCTCAAGGGCATCCGCTACGGCATTCTGGACGACTCTTATCTGCCATGCGTAACCAGAGCCATTCAGGGCATCTTAAACAACATCGGTGAGGACGGTACCGTGTTAAATGTTTCCGGCGGAACCGGAATGGGCTACAACGCCGACCATTATAAGAACATCATCATTGCACCGATGGCTTACGGACAGTCCCTGACCATCCTGGCGCTGGCAGAGGCATTAAAATTATAAAAATCATACCGACAGGTGTAAGGAGAAGCAGAGATGAAAGTAGGAGTTCGGGCACACGATTATGGAAGAATGGGAATCAAGGAGCTGGCGGCGCTGCTGCATGAAGAAGGATATGAGGCAGCCCAGTTGGCGCTCCCCAAGGCATTTCAGGAAATCAACAGCTACGAGGATATTACTTTAAAAAAGCTGGAGCAGATTCGGACGGCATTTGAGGAGCAGAAGGTGGACATCCCAGTATTCGGCTGCTATATGGACCTTGGCAATCCAGATGACCAGGTGCGGGAGTATGCAGTAAAGACGTTGAAAACCTGCCTAAGCCTGGGCAAAGAGCTCGGCGCAAAGGTGGTGGGTACGGAGACGGCGTATCCCCATCTGTCAGCAGAGGAGCGGCTGCAGTGGAAGCCATACATGCGGGACAGCATCCTGCGGGTAATGGAAGAGGCCGTAAGAGTGGACATGCGTCTGGCGGTGGAGCCGGTGTGGTGGCATCCGCTGGAGGACCTGGAGACAACCCTGGATATCGTAAAGCGGGTTGGGGACGAAGCGCATCTGCGCCTGATTTTTGATGCCTCCAATCTGTTAAAGACGCCGGAGGATACGGACCAGGATGCGGCCTGGAGCACCTGGCTGGAGGCGGTGGGAGCCTATGTGGATGTAATGCACATTAAGGACTTCACCCTGGGAGCAGCCGGGGAATATCAGCCGGAGGTTCTGGGAGCCGGCGTGATGAAGTATGACGCAGTCAGCCGGTGGCTTGCAAAGCAGAACCGGGAGATTTATCTGCTTCGGGAAGAGATGAATCCTCAGTTTGCGAAGGAAGATATCGCGTTTATGCGGAAGCTGTAAGAAAAGTAAAGAAGCACCTGCTTTTGATGGATTTACGGTCAGAGGGCAGGTGCTTTTTGCGTTCAAAAAACTGCCGGAAAAAACAGATTGACAAATATCTATATGACGCATATAATATCATATAGATATTTGTCTATGCAAGGAGGCGCGGATGGAACTGGATACGAAAAGAACGGCAGCAATGTTTAAGGCATTCTGTGATGAAAACAGAATTAAGATACTGCTGCTTTTATCAACCGAAGAAAAATGTGCCTGCAGGCTGCTTGAGGAACTGAATGTTACACAGCCTACGCTGTCGCATCATATGAAAATACTTTGCGATTCCGGAGTCGTTGTGGGACGTAAAGAGGGGAAATGGATGCATTATTCCATATCAGAGGAAGGTGCGGATTACGCACTGAGATGTCTGCAGGAGATAACAAAACTTAATCGTATTAAATAGAAATACTTCTATATAATAGGGAGGGATTTATGGAAGCATTAAAAGCTGGCTGGGATTTCTTTCAGGGGCAGATTCTTGGGATGAAATGGCTCAACCAACAGATTGGTAATTTGCTGGATGCCTGCGGTCTGGATACAAGTACCCGCATTGGAGGAAGCATACAATTTTTCTTATATGACACCATTAAAATCATGGTGCTGCTAGGAGTTTTGATTTTACTCATATCCTATATTCAAAGTTACTTTCCGCCGGAAAGAACGAAAAAGATACTGGGCAGATTTCAAGGTATTTGGGCGAACATCACAGCGGCTCTGCTTGGAACCGTAACCCCATTCTGCTCCTGCTCCTCGATTCCGCTGTTCATCGGATTTACAAGTGCAGGCCTGCCGCTGGGTGTGACCTTTTCATTTTTGATTTCCTCGCCTATGGTCGATCTTGGCTCTCTGGTTCTCCTGATGAGCATTTTCGGCTGGAGGGTTGCCGTTGTCTATGTACTGCTCGGACTGGTCATTGCCGTTATCGGCGGTACATTGATTGAAAACATGCACCTGGAAAATCAAGTAGAGGAATTTATCCGAAACGGTCATGCGATTGATATTCCGCAAGAAGAATTGCATTTCAAGGATAGAATGAAATATGCATGGGAACAGGTTGAAGCAACCGCGAAAAGGGTTTTTCCATATGTGCTGATCGGTGTTGGCATCGGTGCGGTGATTCATAACTGGATACCTGAAGATTTCATCGTTAAGGTTCTCGGAACAGGCAATCCGTTCGGCGTTGTTCTTGCCGCGATTGCGGGTATTCCCATGTATGCGGATATTTTCGGCACCATCCCGATTGCGGAAGCTCTGCTTGCAAAGGGTGCGAAGCTTGGGGTTGTACTTTCCTTTATGATGGGAGTTACCACCCTCTCCATGCCGTCGATGATTATGCTGAAAAAGGCGATTAAGCCAAAGCTGCTCGGCATATTCGCGGCAATCTGCACCATTGGCATCATTATAGTTGGTTACTTATTCAATGCATTTCAATATTTATTCATATAACGGAGGGAACATAGAATGGCATTATTTCATTTTGGAAAGAAAAAAGAAGAAAAGAAAGGGCCGGCCTGCACCTGTAACGGAGGCTGCCCTACGGCGGAAGCGGCAGAAACCACAGACGCCTGCTGCGCCGAGGCAAAGGACGGTATCTGCTGCATAAAGGTTCTTGGCAGTGGATGTAAGAATTGCCACAGCCTGCTGGAAAATACAAAGGAAGCAGTGAGAGCAATGGGGCTTTCCGTCGAGGTTGAGTTTGTAACCGATATGCAGAAGATTATGGAGTATGGCGTTATGAGTATGCCAGCCCTTGTAGTAAATGAAAAGGTGGTATCCATGGGTAAGGTACTGAAGGCAGCGGATGTGGAAACGCTGCTGCATAAGATTGGGTTTTAGGAGAGGTCTATGGAAAAGAAAAAGATTGCATTTATCTGTGTGCATAATTCCTGCCGCAGCCAGATTGCCGAAGCCCTCGGCAGATATTTTGCAGGGGAGGAATTTGATTTTTATTCCGCAGGTACGGAAACAAAGCCTCAAATCAATCAGGATGCCGTTCGTATTATGAAGCAGCTTTATGGGATTGATATGGAAAAGGAACAGTATTCAAAACGAATTTCGGATATCCCGGCTCCCGACCTTGCAATTTCAATGGGATGTGATGTGGGCTGCCCTTATATCGGCAGAGAATTTGATGATAACTGGGGTCTTCCTGACCCCACCGGGCAAAGCGATGCGGTTTTCAAAGAGGTAATCGCACAGATTGAAAAATATGTATTAAAACTGAAATCCGATGGAAGCAGGTAAAAGGAGAAAGACGTCGATAAAAACGGGTCATTTGCCGACCGATATGGTTTGGCAGAGGACCCGTTTTCTGCTTTGTGCCTGGAAATTAATAGACCCCGATAAATTCCATCACCGGCGCAGATCTGGATTCCAGTATCTCAATCCGCAGGGAGGAGGTTTTTAAGGAATCGGGCAGTATATGTTTCCGATAGCCGATGGTTTTTCCCTGGTAGAGAAGGTTTTGGGTATCGCCGTCAATCACCTGGAAGTTTTCCACACGCTGGCTGAAACGGATGTCTTCTTTCAACACGATCAGGGAGATATCCACAGGCTTATCCCAGGTAAGGGTGATGCTGCAGCCGGAGGAAGCACCGGCGCTTAGCGGACCTTCCCAACGTCTGGCGGTCTCGGCCAGATTACGCGCTTCCCGCTTTCTTAAGTAATCGCCCAGCTCTTTCAGCCGCGTTACATCATTCTTATGAAGCCGTCCCTCTCTGGTCGGCGGGATATTCAGCAGCATGGTGCAGTTCCCGCCCACGGAGCGGTCGTAGATAGATACCAGATTTTCCAGGCTTCGCACCTGATTGTCCTCGGATTCATGGTAGAACCATCCCGGACGGATGGAAAGGTCCACTTCTGCCGGGAACCATACCAGTTCCGTCTCCTCCTTCAGTACCGCACGGCTTCCCAAATCCTGGTCCGTGGTGTCAAGTATCCGTTCACGGAAGGTTTCATCATCGCTTTTCTGGCTGTTTTCCTGAATCTGCTCCTGGTCCTGGATTCGTCTTGGGACAACGCTCCATTCCTGCTCTCTGGTATCTCCGGCTTCATTGCCGCACCAGCGCACATCCGGGCCGCAGATGGCAATGCAGGCCTCCGGCTGAAGGCGGCGGACTACCTCATAGTACCGGTTCCAGTCGTAGCGCTGTACCCGTCCGTCTGCACCTTCCCCGCAGGCGCCGTCCAGCCAGATGCAGAAGATGTCGCCGTAGCCGGTCAGCAGCTCGGTAAGCTGATTGACAAAATAATCGTCATACTCCTTTCCTTTTCCGTAGGATGGATGATTCCGGTCCCACGGAGACAGGTAAATTCCGAACTTCAGGCCGCATTTGCGGAGCGCATCGGAGACCTCGCGGACCACATCGCCCTTTCCGTTCCGGAATGGGCTGGCAGCTACCGTATGATTCGTATAACGGCTCGGCCAGAGGCAGAAGCCGTCATGATGCTTGCAGGTTAAGATAGCGCCCTTCATGCCGGCTGCGGCGATTGCTTCGGCCCACTGGCCGGCATCGAAGTTTGTGGGGTGAAACAGGCTGGGTGATTCTGTTCCGTCTCCCCATTCCCGGTCGGTAAAGGTATTGACGGAGAAGTGAAAGAATCCGTAAAATTCCAGTTTCTGATGGTTTCTCTGGCGTTCGGAAGGCACGATGCTTATCAGCCGTTTTTCCAGTTCACGGCTGGAGGGATTTTGTTCGTTGGATTTCATAGGTGACAGGTTTCCTTTCTGGCTCAATCGAAAAGCGGTTTTCGGGCGGGGCCGCAAAACGCTTCGTTACAGGGATATCATACAGTGAGATATCCGGGAAAGCAACCATTTTATTTTTAAAATTAAAAGGCATAGAATTGATAAAAATGACAAGAATTCTAAAAATGAAAGCAAGAAGGTAATTGACGAAAGGAAGGGAATCCGATAGGATTAAGTTAGTAAAACCCGATAAAATAATTAAGAAAGTGAGGATATTATTGTGAAAGAATGCACAAGAGGAAGAGTAACAATCCCGACCGATGTGGACGTGGTTCCGGAGACTCTGGAGCTGGTGGAGCGCTGGGGAGCCGATGCGATTCGTGACTGTGACGGAACGGATTATCCGGCGGAGTTAAGAGAGGTGGATGCCAAGGTATATTCCACCTACTACACCACCAGAAAGGATAATGCATGGGCTAAGGCAAATCCGGATGAGATTCAGCAGATGTATATTATGACCTCCTTCCACACCGCCGTGGAGGATTCCCTTTCCATCCACCTGATGGACCATCTGTACCCGGATATGCTGAAGGTAAATGACCATGACGATATCACCCGCTGGTGGGAGGTAATCGACCGCACGACCGGCGAAGTGGTTCCGGTATCCAAGTGGAGCTATGACAGTGAAACCGGAGATGTGACCATCCATGATGCAGAGGCATTCCACGATTATACCGTAAGCTTTCTGGCTTATATCATGTGGGACCCGGTGCACATGTACAATGCGGTAACCAACGGCTGGACCAATTTTGAAAAACAGATTACCTTCGATGTGCGTCAGCCAAAGACTCACAAGTATTCCATGGAGCGTCTTCGCAAGTACATCCAGGACAATCCGCATATCGACGTTATCCGCTACACCACCTTTTTCCATCAGTTTACCCTGATTTTTGATGAGCTGGCAAGAGAGAAGTATGTAGACTGGTACGGCTATTCCGCATCGGTGAGCCCATATATCTTAGAGCAGTTCGAGAAGGAAGCAGGCTACAAGTTCCGCCCGGAATTTATCATCGACCAGGGCTACATGAACAATACCTACCGGATTCCGTCTAAGGAGTTCCGTGATTTCCAGGCGTTCCAGCGCCGTGAGGTTGCCAAGCTTGCAAAAGAGATGGTTGACATTACCCATGAGTGCGGCAAGGAAGCGATGATGTTCTTAGGAGACCACTGGATTGGCATGGAGCCATTTATGGACGAGTTTAAGAGCATCGGCCTGGATGCGGTAGTCGGCAGCGTGGGCAACGGAAGCACCCTTCGCTTGATCAGCGACATCGAAGGCGTGAAGTACACCGAAGGAAGATTCCTTCCATATTTCTTCCCGGATACCTTCCACGAGGGCGGAGACCCGGTTCGTGAGGCAAAGGTGAACTGGGTGACGGCGCGCCGTGCCATCCTGCGCAAGCCAATCGACCGCATCGGATACGGCGGCTACTTAAAGCTGGCGATGCAGTTCCCGGATTTCATCGATTATGTGGAAAGCGTATGTAAGGAATTCCGTACTCTGTATGAGAATATCAAGGGAACCACGCCGTACTGCATCAAGAAGGTTGCCGTATTAAACAGCTGGGGCAAGATGCGCGCATGGGGCAATCACATGGTACATCATGCGCTCTATTATAAGCAGAACTACTCCTATGCAGGCGTAATCGAGGCACTGAGCGGCGCGCCGTTTGATGTAAAATTCATCAGCTTTGACGATATCCGCAATACTCCGGAGATTCTGGAGGACATTGATGTAATCCTTAATGTGGGCGATGCGGACACCGCATACACCGGCGGCGATAACTGGACGGATGAAAGAATCGTGACTGCAGTGAAGCGCTTCATCTATCAGGGCGGCGGCTTTATCGGAATCGGTGAGCCGGCGGCACATCAGTATGAGGGACGTTTCTTCCAGCTTGCAGGTGTAATGGGCGTGGAGAAGGAGACCGGCTTTACCCTGAACACCGACAAGTACAACTGGGAGGAGCATGACCACTTCATCAAGGAGGACTGCACCGGTGACATCGACTTCGGCGAGGGCAAGAAGAGCATCTATGCGCTGCCGGATACCCAGATCCTGGTTCAGAAGGATAAGGAAGTTCAGATGGCAGTCAATGACTTCGGCAAGGGCCGCAGCGTTTATATCAGCGGTCTTCCATACAGCTTTGAGAACAGCCGTGTTCTGTACCGCGCTATCATCTGGTCTTCCCACGATGAGGAAAACCTGCACCGCTGGTTCAGCACCAACTACAATGTAGATGTACACGCTTATGTAAAGAACGGCAAGTACTGCGTGGTAAACAATACCTACGAGCCGCAGAGCACCGTGGTTTACAAGGGCGACGGAAGCAGCTTTGCAGTGAATCTGGATGCAAATGAGATTATCTGGTACGAGATTTAAGAAGTTTTGCAGGATATAAAAGGAAAGGATAACTGTGACGGTTCGGAACCGTTACGGGAAAGGGATTGATTTCTGCCATGAACGTTCGTTTTTATAAAATCACAGATAAAAAGATGATACGTCTTCTGTTTTCATTGTGCTGGATTGTATATTTTTCCACTTATATCGGAAGACTGAATTATTCCGCCAGCTTAGCGGAGATTATCCGCTCGGAGGGCTTTTCGAAGGGACAGGCAGGAATCATCGGAACCGCATTCTTCTTCGCCTACGGAGCCGGCCAGTTTGTAAGCGGCTTCTTAGGCGACCGCCTTGCGCCGAAGCGGATGGTATTTACCGGAATGACCATGGCGGGAATCTGCAACCTTCTCATGGTTTTCTGTAAAACCCCGATGCTTATGGCGGCGGTGTGGTGCGTCAATGGTCTGTTCCAGGCCTTCATCTGGTCCCCTATGATTCGGCTGATGTACGAATTTTATACCGAAGAGCAGCGGATGAAATCCTGCGTCTCCTTAAACAGCTCTGTTCCCATCGGAACCATGGCGGCCTACGGTGTCACGGCGCTGGTAATCTGGCTGTCCGGCTGGCGGACCATCTTCCTGCTGGCCGGCGTGCTTCTTTTGCTGGTGGCGTTTATCTGGCTGAATGGAATGAACCGGGTGGAGCGGTTTGCCGTGGCCCATGGCGAGGAAATTGAGGGGAAGCCATTGGGAGATGGAAAGCAGCCGTCAAATGGCGGGACGGCAAACCGGCAGATTACCGTGAACTGGAAGAGCCTGCTGATTGATTCCGGTTTCTTCCTGCTGATGATTGCCCTGTTCGTTCAGGGCGCTTTAAAGGACGGCGTGACCACCTGGGTTCCGGATTATATCAGCGAAACCTACGGCTTAAGCGCCATCCTGGCCATCACCAGCACCATGATCATCCCGGTATTTAATCTGGTTGGAGTCTATCTGGCCTCCTATGCCAACATGCACTGGTTCCGCAATGAGATTCGGACTGCGGGCGCATTTTTCGTGCTCAGCGCTGCCGCAATCCTGATTCTCCGTATCTTTTCCGGTCAGAGCATGGCGCTGTCATTTCTGATGCTGGCCGTGGCGACTACGGCGATGATGGCGGTGAATACCATGCTGATTGCGGTCCTTCCATCCTACTTCGGTGTTGCCGGAAAGGCTTCCTCCGTATCCGGACTTTTAAATTCCTCCGTATATGCGGGAGGTGCGCTGTCCACCTACGGAATTGGCGCCTTATCTGCCACGGTTGGATGGAACATGACCATCTTTATCTGGTTTTTGATGGCGGCGGCTGCCGCCGGACTCTGCTTCCTTGTGGTCCGCAGGTGGATGATTTATCGGAAAGAAGTACTCCAGGTGTTTTAAATTGTTTTTCGCTTGAAACAAGGAATATCGTAGAAACAGGAGGATTGTATCATGTCTGACAAGATTTATCTTCTGCCGGAATCCGGCAGATTTTACAAGGCCAATCTCCATTGCCACACCGTCCATTCAGATGGACGGCTCACGCCGGAGGAGGTTAAAAAAGCATATATGGAAAATGGCTATTCCGTAGTTGCCTATACCGACCATCGGAATTACCAGTATCACAAGGAACTGACCGATGAAAGCTTCGTGGCCCTGGCCGCCTACGAGGTGGATATGAATGAGTTTTACAAGGAACCCGGCGATTTCTCCAGGGTGAAAACCTATCATATCAATCTGTACGATTCCAGACCGGAGGAGTTTCAGGAGGAAAAGAAGGGGCAGATGCTGCCGGAGCGCCGTTACGGTGACTGCCATTACCTGAATGGCTTTATCGACAAGATGAAGAGCTACGGTTTCTTTGCCTGCTACAATCATCCTTACTGGTCCCTTCAGAATTATGACGATTACAAGAATCTGAGGGGCTTCTGGGGCATGGAGATTTACAATCACGGCTGTGAGCATGACGGGCTTTACGGCTACAATCCCCAGAGCTATGACGAGATGCTTCGTTTGGGAAACCGGCTGTTCTGCGTGTCCACCGACGACAACCATAACAGCTATCCCTTCGGCCATCCTCTGTGTGATTCCTTCGGCGGCTTTACCATGATCAAGGCGGAGGAGCTGACCTACGGGGCCATTGTGGATGCATTATTAAGCGGTAATTTCTACAGCTCGATGGGACCGGAAATCCGGGAGCTGTATGTGGAGGACGGAGTTCTCCATGTAAAAACCAGTCCGGTGGAAAAGATTTATGTGCTGATGGAGGGCCGGAACTGCTATAAGGAAGTGGCGGCTCCCGGAGAGACCATCACAGAAGCAGCATTTGAGCTGACCGGACAGGAAACCTACATCCGCGTCACCTGCCAGGACGGCCGGGGACGCCACGCCGATACCAATGCCTATGCGTTAAATGGGAAGGAGCCGGTGCTTCGGACCTATGACATGCAGGTCTGGTAAAACATACAGAAACAGGGGGATTTTGTTATGAGCAATACCCGTTACTCGGTTCGACAGCCGTCAGCGCCTTATCCGGAGGCCCATCTTCTGTATGTATCGGTGTCCCGGTACGGCGTTGACTGGAAAAGCATTCCCCATACCCATTATTTTACCGAGCTGCTCCTGGTGACAAAGGGGAGCGGCTCTTTTCGGGCCGGGGAAAAGAGCTATCCTTTGGAGGCCGGCCGTCTGGTCATCATCCCGCCCTATGTGGAGCACACCGAGTGCTCTTCCGAGGAGAATCCGCTGGAATATTTCGTGCTGGGAATCGAAGGCGTATCCTTTCTCCAGTCGGAGGAACAGCCCAGCATCATGACTTATGATGTAAGGAAGGATTCCGGCATCACGGAGCTGTTCCAGCAGATTCATCAGGAGATTCGCTCCAATCTGTACGGCTCCGAGGCAATCTGCCAGCATCTTCTGGAGGTGCTGATTCTGAAGCTGATCCGGTTCTGGCGTCTGGTTCCGGTTGCAAACGAATCCCTGAATCTGATGAAGGAGTGTTTTCAGATTAAGGAATATCTGGATACCAATTATGCGGAGCACATTACCCTGGATACCCTGACCAGACTGACCCATATCAATAAGTATTATATGGTGCACGCATTTACAAAATGTATGGGCATCTCGCCCATCCAGTACTTAAATAAACGCCGCCTGGAGATTGCCTGTCATCTGCTGGAGACGTCCGACCACTCGATTGTGGACATCGCCTCCCTTACCGGCTTCTCATCCCAGTCCTATTTTTCACAGGCCTTCCGGAAGGCTTACGGAACCTCGCCGGTGGGGTATCGGCAGAGGGGGAAGGAGTAGCTTATCGGCGGCATTCTTCTTTCATTACATGAAAGCAGGAAGGGTATTCTTTGCTTCGATATACCGTTACGGCCGCAGACTGTGTCGTTTCACTGTCAAAGCCAACTCTGGTGTTGCTGTTGGGGAAGATGAAATTCTTCGCGCTGGATGTAACGGTGAATCGCATCTTGTGGCCGGGCAGGAAGGCATGGGAGAGCTTGGTTGTGCGGATGGAAATTTTGTAAACCCTGTCCTTTTCCAGATATTCCGGATGCTCGAAGCCATTCCGGTACTTGGCTCCGATGACACCGTCTGCCAGCTTGAAAGAGCGCCCGGATTCATCCACATCGGTAATCCGCACCATAAAATCGGTGTCCGGACAGTCGCAGGAGATATATAATTCAGCCAGGATGTCACCGGTGACCGTAAAGGAATCCGTTACAGCCGGAGTCTCATAGGAAAGAATGTCCGGACGCTTTTCCTCTTCCGTGTAATCCTCCGGAACCTCCAGTTCATTTTCTGACAGATCAATGATATGGGTGGAAGGGTTTTCCGGACAGTAGATATAGGTATCGGCTCCGGTGTTTTTTGGAGAACATGTACTCAGACGGCCTTTGCCGCAGACCTTGCCGCTGCCGGCCGCCTGACAGGTTTTCTTTTTGCCGGGGACGCTTTCGGTTTCAATCTGGCTGTCCTCGTCTCCGTCCAGATAAAGGGTCGTTCTCTTCGCATGTTCCACCGGCCAGCTTCCGGCCGTCTTCCATCTGCTTTCTCCGAGGGTATAATATTCCACCGCCGGAGTCTGCTCGATGCCGTTCTCCACACCCTTCAGGAAATGCTCCAGCCACATCATGCACAGGATATCCATATCGTACCGCAGGGCGTCTGCGCCTACATGAAAACCGTGTAAATCATAGTCTGCATTCCCACTGTGCTTCCATGGTCCGAGAACGGCTTTCCAGGTTCCCTTCGGCCATGATTTCACCAGCTCTAACGCTTCTGTGGTTCCCATGCCGTTATCATCGAACCATCCGGAAAGAATCAGTGCCGGAACCGGATTTCCCTGATACCGATCTTTCCAGTTGGAACGCTTCCAGAATGCATCCATATCTTTATGCTCCAGCCACTTGGAAAGGAAGGAAACTTCATGGCCCAGCGC
This sequence comes from Lachnospiraceae bacterium, assembly GCA_030536455.1. Classification (GTDB taxonomy): domain Bacteria; phylum Bacillota; class Clostridia; order Lachnospirales; family Lachnospiraceae; genus Caccovicinus. The sequence continues at coordinate 16,785 of JAUNPZ010000019.1, forward strand.
TTTTTCCGGAATCGTCTTTAACGGGCGGATATCCAGAATCTCATCCCAATTGTCCTGTATCATCAAATCCGGCCGCATTCGTTTTTCAGACATGGCAAAAGCCCAGGTAAGCATGCCGGAGTTAAAGCATCCTCCCCTTCTGGGAATGTCGATAAATGCGCTTCCGGCGCAGACGCTGCTGAGCATGGCCTTCAGATGAGGATTTCCGCTGGCGGCGGCGCACCACTGAACATAGCCCAGATAAGAGCCGCCGGTCATGCTGACCTGGCCGTCGCTCCAGTCCTGGGCGGCAATCCAGTTCAGGGTGTCATCGCCGTCTTCCACTTCATAATATTCCGGCAGCCACTCACCGGTGCTGTCCTCGCGGCCTCTGGTATCCTGGATGACAACGGCATATCCGCGCTGGACGAAGCGGTAATAGGCTTCCACGCCTCTTCCTTTGCCGTAAGGGGTCCGAACCAGCACGGCAGGGAAGCTCCTGACCGTGTCGGTTCCCGGCAGCCACACATCTGTGGCAAGCTGTTCTTGGTCTCTGGTCGGAACCAGGAAGGTTCCGTGAAAGCTTACCGGAAAGACCGGCCCGGGCTGGAAGTCTTCTTCCTCTGATTTCTGCTCCGGATAAACCGTCTGCCACTGGCGGAGTACGGTTTGGGATTCACAGCCCTTCTTTACCAGAACGGCGGCATAATCACGGCCAGGCATCAATACGGCATAGATTTGACCATTTTCATAAAACAGGTCTTTCGGAAATTTCCTATTCCGCTGAAAATAGGATTCTCTGCGCCGGCGGGTATAGCTGTCACCGTCATCTGTGGCAAAGCTCATCGGCTCTTGGCTCATAAGCGTTTCATATTCCGCGTGTTTTTGGAAAAACTCCAGAACGCTTCGGCTGCATAAGCTCCGGAAGAATTGATCCGTCTCTGGGGTAAACGGAAGAAATTCCGACCATTCTCCGGTTCTGGCATCCAGATGCTTTACCAGAAGTGTCGGTTCAGCGTTTTGTCCGGCTGGCTTCTCTTCCTGAATCTTCCCGTATAAAATGCCGGAAAGATAAAAATTCCATTGTGTCATGATTTTCCTTTCCTCCAATCATTCAAAGGCTATGCGCCAATTATCATGCGGACAAGATAGGCAACCGCAATTCCGAAATAATTTCCGCAGATGCCTCCGATGATTCCCATCAGCAGTCCCACACTGACCAGACTGTTCCATTTTGCTCCGGAAGCAACCAGTGCGGCTGTGGTTCCGTCGGCAATTGCGCCTACGATTCCAAGTAAAACATATTCATAGCGGATTTTCAACATTCTGGTGATGAAAAGATGCAGAAGCATACTGCCGGTTACAACGCAGAAGCAGAATACGGTGATCGTAAATGCGGAGGTCAGGAATCCGCGGATATCTACGGAAAAGCCGACGATACACAGGAACATCATTCCGAAAAGCAGTCCCAGGTTCATGGCGCCCTTCAGCCGCCTTACGGCCGGAATCTGCGCCAGAATGATAGATATTGTGGAAATCAAAAGGATTCTTCCTGCACTTGCAAAATCAGGTCCCAATAATCCGGAGATTGTGGTGGAAACGGCCACTACAGAGGTGGAAATCGCCAGAAGGATTGCAATGTCGGTGATGCTCCAATTCTCGGATTTCAGAAATTCCGACTGACTGCCATTGCCCTGAAGTTCTGCATCGGTAAAGGAGTAGGGCCATAATTTTTGAAATTTTCTGGACTTCTTCATGATGGCGGGAGCAGCAAACATAAGGACCAGAGTCGGCATGCCGATGACATAATCGGCTGCGTTCGCGGCTGCAATGGTATCGGCGGAAGCATTCAGTCCGGTTGCGATTGCAGTCAGATTGCCGCTTCCTCCGGTGTAGGTTCCGACGAACATGCCGGCTACCTTCCAGCCCTCATTCAGATGGCTTCCGAACAGGGCGCCGAAGAAAAGCGCAACGATACTGACGGAAAAAACAGCGGAGACAATGGACATTAACGGCTGTCTGGACATTTTTAAAAACTGCTTTAAATCAATGTTCAGCATATATAGGGAGACTGAAATCGGGATGCAGTAGGTGGAGATGGTGCCGTAAAGCTCGCAGCCCGGGGTAACAATCTTCAGGTTTACCAGAATGATGCCGGAGATGATGATGAAAAGAGCCGGTCCGATTAACTTAAATACCTTGAATTTCTGTACCCAGAAGGCAAGAGCAATTAGACAGAGAATTACGGCAAGCATGCTTTGAGATGTTTCAAATAATGGGAACATAGGGAGTCCTCCTTCGTGTAAAATAATCAGATTTAAAATTCAATTTCCAGACCCAGTCCGGGCTTATCAGACAGACGGAACATATCGCCGTTCCGTTCGAAACCACCTGGCATTCCGGTGTCGGCATCTTTATAGTACAGGAAGCTGTCACAATCTGCTTCGGTGATATTTTTTCGGGAAGCAACCAGGCTTAAGCCTGCAGTGATGGCAATCTTGGTTTCCATCATGCAGCCGACCATACAGGTGATTCCAAAGTTTTCCGCCAGCGTGCTGATCTGGGCGCCCCGGTATAAGCCGCCGCATTTCATCAGCTTAATGTTGAAGATATCCGCTGCCTCCAGACGGCAGGCCCGCGCCGCGTCTTTTGTGGTATGGATGGATTCGTCTAACATCAGCTGGATACCGTTTACCTTTTTCCTTAAGTAGGAAGCGCCTTCTAAATCCCAGTCCGGAAGACACTGCTCCACGGCCTCCACACCGTATTTTTTCATTCCTTCTAATGCATAAAGCGCACTGTTGATGTTATAGCCCTGATTCGCGTCCACGCGCAGTCGGATATCCGGACCTATGGCCTGGCGAATCAGGCTTAAAGCCCGCAGGTCTTCCTCCGGGTCGATTCCGGTCTTGATTTTCAGAATTCGGTAGCCTTTATTCTTCACATAATCTTCTGCTAAAGCCGCCATCTTTTCCGGTGCGTTGATTCCGATGGTGATATCGTTCTGTACGGTATCCTGATATCCGCCCAGCACCCGGTATAACGGCTGGTTCATCACCTTTCCCTTTAAATCATGCAGGGCAATATCCACCGCACATTTTGCAGAGCCGTTTCCATGAACCAGATTGTCCATCATAACATGAATTTTTTCAATATCCAGGGGATTTAAGCCAATCAGTCCCTGACGGAAAACCTCCAGAACGGCCAGGCAGCCTTCCGCGTTCTCTCCGGTAACCGGAGCAAACGGGGCCGCTTCGCCGTAGCCGGTATAGCCCTCGTCAGTCTCGATTTTCAACAGAATGCTGACGGAGTGGGTAACCTCGGTAAAGGCAACCTTAAATGGCTCTGCTAACTCAATGCAGAACTTTTTGAACTGTACATCTGTAATCTTCATATGCGCTCCTTTTCATAAATAATGAAATAATACAAAAATAATTAATGAAAATTTTACTATTTATGAAATAATATGTCAAGCTAAAGTGATAAAGAAATGAAAAAAATTGGAGAAGGACCACAGATGAAAGCCTTTGCAATTTGAAAATTTTGCTATATACTAGAGATATAAAATAACAGAGTTGAGGTATGATATGTTAAAAATCAGAGAGTACAGGAAGCAGAGAAAACTGACAATTAAGGAGCTGGCGGCTCTTTCCGGCATGTCCATCAGCTACATTTCCCAGGTTGAGCGAGGCGAAATAGACCCTTCTCTATCCTCCCTCCGGAAGTTTGCCGCTATTTTTGAAGTTCCGTTATATATGATTCTGGACGACATGGATGCGGTGGAAAACCTGACTCTGCGGAAGGAGCAGCAGTTAGTCAGTTACTCCGAGGACAAGAAGATTTCCTATCGTTTCCTGACGCCCCTGCCGTCCCCGCGGTATTCGCCGGAGGCTTTGCTGATTGGCTTTGAAGTAGCGGCCCATTCTCAGGATGTGCAGGAGCCGGTGCGCCATCATTCCGAGGAGTATATCTATGTGACGGAGGGCCAGCTCACCGTGCAGATTGGAGATACAGACATTGTGCTTGAGGCCGGAGATGCCACGGTTGTGCAGAAGGATCTTCCCCATATCTGCAAAAATGTGACAGATACGGTGGTGAAAGGGATTTCTGCAATTTCACCGCCGGTTTGGGGAAGGATGGATCTGACGGCAGGGGATTAAGATGTACATAATTAATCATACGGATTGCCAGTAGGCGCTTTCCTGAAAATGAATTTTATCAGTTTTTTGCAGGTTATGCATAATACAGAGATTGTACAAATCATTTACAGGAATATTATAAGCAGAGCAAATATTCTTTGCTGTATCATTTAATAACTGGTAAATTGCGGATGCGTTGTGGTCAACTATCCACATAGTACTGTCTGCATCCTTTTTATCCAGAGGGAAACAGCCGCCCATGGTGAAATTATGGGGGTCAAAGGTGCCTTGCGGTTCTCTGTTTACGATTTTCCGGCTAACCGGCGTTGTGGTTGCAAAAATAATTTTAGTATTTGGAGAGATGAGATGAATCCATTCAAATACTCGTATTAGATTTTGCTCATATTGTTCGAAAGTTTGTCCGTGCAAGTGAATTCCGTTATTAATATGGATGGTTTGATAGGAATGCTGATTTAGTGCAATCTGTAAAAGACGCAGGAAGTTAGGGTGATGGATTCCTTCGCTGGTATTGAGCAGATCGATATGATATTGAGGCATAAGCTCTTGGACAAGACTGCCATATCCGACACTGATGGAATCACCGACCAGAAGAATACGATTATCTGGATCTTCTTCCGGCAGGGCGAAAGACAGGTTGGTCCATTCTGCCCATTCACGGTTCAGGGAACTGGTCCATTTGATATTTGGAGTGCGGCGGATATCTTCGGTTAGCAAGGACAATAGATGAACGATATCTTCCCGGGACTGATATTCTGCGATTTTCAGATGATTTGCCAGTCTATCGGGAAACTGTTTTTGAATATCCATTGTTTTTTGATTGAGAATGATTTCTGGCCAAGGTGAAGTGCCGATATATCCCAGCGGATAATTTCCTGCAAAAATTTCTTGTGCAAGTAAAACCAGTTCCAGATGGCAAGCATCGTGAATGATAAGAGTCAGGGGATAATCAAGTATATTTTGATTATTTATGCGGAAGGAATTGCCGCAGTAAGAGAAGGCAGACATAGTGGTCTGTATTTCATTGGTTTTCGTATTCATTGTTCATACTCCGGAGTCACCTGCCTGGAAGCAGGCAGGTATTTTTGAAAAGCCCGGCTGAAGAAATGGCTGTTTATCCATGCAAGGAGAGCCGGGGTGATAAAAAGGAGAGGCGGGAACCATAGAAACCCTACAGCAGCAACGGCAAATCCTGCTATCAGCATGAGCAGGCTGGATGGCCAGCTGCAGATGGACATGATAAGGGAGTTGCGCAGGATTCTGCGGGTCGTGTTGTCGAATTTTGCCAGTATACCGTAAGCCCAGGTGAAAAGGAATAAAAACACCACCAGCACACTGAAAAACAGCAGCATCAGCAAAAATGCGGCTGCATCTGTCCGGGTGGAACGGAAATAGACTGCCAGGTCTGTCAGAAGCAGGATTCCTGCAAGCACCTGAAAACCCCAGAGCGCAGTTCCCTGCCTGAAATTGACTTTGAAGGCCCGGAAGAAAGAGGAGGTCAGATATCCTTCCTGTTCCCGGATGATGGCCAGCATGACGGTGTAAAGGGCTGTGGTGGAGGCGCCTATGGTTACAATCGGAAGGGAGCAGAACGCCCACAGCAGACTCAGCCATAAAAACTGTAAGATTTTATTGGTAAAATTCCATAAAGGTCCGTCGATTGAAAATAAATTTCCCATAGCACTCTCCTTTTTTATCATTGGTTTACCAGTAAGGATTCCAGTCCTTCGATAAACGTGTCAATGCTTCTACATAGTAATAATCACCCCAAAGGTTGCATTCGTCGATACCATGGTCGATGCAGTCATTATAAGGGGTTTTTCTTCCGTAAACGCCATGCAGAAGCTGCCCGTTGGATTCCTCCGGTGATTGGGCGCTGCAGCGGTCCACCAGGACCTTCATCAGCTTGCGGGCAATCTGTTTGCAGGTATCCGCCTCCTTCTCAGGAAGGTGTCTGGCGGCTTCTAAAAGTCCGCATGCCACAACAGCAGAGGCGGAGGAATCTCGTGGTTCGGTGCTTCCGTCCGTAAAGGTGAAATCCCAGTATGGAATCAGGTCGGAGGGAAGATGCTCTAAAAAGTAATTGGTTACATGGCTGAAAAGCTCCGGATAGGTTTCGTTTTGGGTATAGGCATAACCAAGGGCGATGCCGTATACTCCCCAGGACTGCCCTCTGGACCAGGCGGAGTCCGCGCTGTAGCCCTGATGGGTCACGCCCTTAACCGGCTCTCCGGTATCCGGGTCAAAGTAGTAGGTATGATAAGTGGAATAATCCGGCCGGATGACTACGTTCAGAGCTGTATTTAAATGGGCTTTTGCCAGCTTTTCAAATTTGGAATCTCCGGTTTCTTTGGAGGCCCAGAATAAAAGAGGCAGGTTTAACAGACAGTCAATAATCAGACGATAGTTGTCCCGGTTATCAAGCGCACCCCAGGCCTGGATGAACTGACCTTTTTCATGGAAACGGGAAGCCAGTTTTTTGGCTGCAAGAAGAGCAGTTTCTCTGGCACGCAGGTCTCCGGTCAGTTTATAGGCCGCCACACAGGACGGAGAATAGAGAAAGCCAAGGTCGTGAGTGTCGGTTTCGATGTTATGGTCGATACGGCTGCGGAAGCTTTCCACCTGTGCTCTGGCAGCCTCCAGAAACTCCTTTCTTCCGGTGTTTTCGTAAGCCAGCCACAGTTCCCCGGTCCAGAAGCCGTTGGTCCACTGGTCGTTTGGAGCGGGACCATAAAAATTATCATAAGAAAAGGTATGTTTAAACTGAAGAGAAAATTCTTCCAGGCAGCTTTCTGTCTGCCGGATGGCCGTATCAAGAGCGGTGCGGACTTCTTCATCGGTAATCGCCGGCTGCGCGGCCAGCGCAGGGGTTAAGGTTAATTCCATGATAGATTTCCTCCTTTGAATGAATTAAAATTGAGCTAATATCTGCGAGAGCTGTTCTGGATTTTCCGGCTGCACGGCAGTGGACAGGATCCGGAGACAGGTTTCCTCAGATGGGATAGATTCTGTGGCATTCAGCATGGCCATGGACTGGGAAACGGCAGCTAAATCACCGTTTTCTCTGCCAAACATGGTAAAGGATGCATCGATGATGAAGCCCAGGTCGTCTTCCGTGGGAACAAATTCCGGGCAAAGCTCGGTTTTTTTCCAGATATCAAGCTTCACATCTCCGGGCCAGAAGCAGAGAACCCGTACCTCGTTTTTCTCCAGGAGAACGGAATGGTCACTTTGGCGGGTGCAGGAAACGCCGGGCATCAGGTGGAATCGCTGAATGTGCGGGGACTCCAGACGGTTTCCACGGTGAATCGTATCCTGAATTAACAGGCCCTTCCGGCGGTGGAACCAGAGGCTTCTTTCATGGCGGCAGAAGGTATAGGCATCGTGATGCGCATCCAGATAGACGCCATCTGAAGCAGTAATCCAGCAGTCCACCGGCGAATCCGGACGGTAGACACCCCATTTATTCATGAAACAGAAATCCGGAACGATTGGCTGCCCGTAGGCTAAGACCGAATTATGGGAAGACTGATTGTACAGATATCCTCTCGAAGGTTTCCCGGCGCGGCACTTGTGGTAAAGAGATCGCGCGTATGGTTCTCCGATAAAATCAACTCCGCCGAAGGAAACGGACAGAGACAGCATATCCATATGATTGTGGCCGGATTCTCCGCAGTGATTCTTTACGGATATCAGGAAATAGTTCCCGTCCGGCCCGTAGGAATCTCTGGAGCAGGCAAAACCGCATAAGTCATCACAAAAATCCAGGGGAACGGAGCATTCCCGGCTGGCTCCTTTCCGGATATCCAGGACCTGCCGACAGTATGGATTCTGAACTGCATCGATGCCGGTGCTTAAAATCGGGTCAACGGACAGGCCGCCGTTGTCTCCTACAGACGGATACTGGGCAGATGGCGGACTGATGAGTGCCAGGGCATCAAAGGTGCGGCTGATTCGTCTGCCGGCCTCTTCATCTAACAGCGGTTGGCCGTTGACTCTGGCGATATAGATTCCGCGGTAGAGCATTTCCCCGAGGGCAGCACCGCCCCAGTAGGGAATCGAGTGTTCGTTGTATCCGCCGCGCTCATTGAAATCCTCCACCACATGCCTGGTGATAATCTGCGCACCATGGTCTTTCATCGCCGCGAAATCCGGAATCTCCGGAAGGACGGTACCCAGAATGTAGGGAACCAGACCCTTTTCCCAGAGATGATGGTTATAAGGGTGGTAAGGCGTATGGTCAAAGCGTCGGAACTGGATGCCTAAGTACCACAGGTGTTTAATCAGCTCAAAGGCAAGATCGGTGCCTGCTTCATAAGGAAGCCGGGTGTAGAGAAGTCCCAGAAGTCCGGTGGCCAGCCATCCGGTGCTCATGATATCCCGCTCGTCCGTCATGGAAAAACGGCCGCTTTCAAAATCAATATCTTCTATAATCAAAGGATATTCGTGAAAGAATACCTGAAAAACTTCTTTAAACTGGTTTAACACCGCAGGGCTGCCGGTTTCATGATAGAGGACGGCCAGGTATTCGAAAAGCTGGCCGCGCACGAAGATATCCATGATGGTCCGGTGCTTCTTTCCCATATCGGTGTAGTAATTAAAATGTGGAAGATTTTCATAGCCCGGTCCCAGGTCGATTTCCATGCGTTCTCTTCCAGGGCGCACATAAATATGCTCCATCAGCTTATTTCCGGAAAACAGGCAGAAGTCCTTTAAGCTTCCGCTTAAACCCAGGCAGGCCTGAAATGCGTAAGGGTTGCTGTCCGTGTCGATTGGGGTCAGGGGCAGAGTGCGGTAGTCATATAGATAATGGGCATTGGTACGGGTCTCAAAGTAATGGACCAGCGCTTTCTTGGCAAGCTGCTTATTGCCCATGTCAAGAGCGTCCGCGACTTTTTTAAGTCCCGGCAGTGTTAAGTTAAATGCGGCGAATACATCCGCATCCGTAACCAGACGCTGGTCTCCGGGTATCTGAATCATAGTAATTCCTCTCTTTCGTTTTTTGTTTTACCTTTTAGCAGTATAATTCAAGCGAAAAGAAAGGCGCAATGATAGTTTTTTGGAAAATGATAACTTTTTGCACTACCGGCTTAAAAGAAGCGGGAATAATCCGGACCGGGAGAGGTATTATGGGATAAAAATACACTTTTTTTGCGGTCATTTTTCGCACAGAACCTGTAAAAACCAGTGAAAATCAGCATTTCAGAAATTTAGAAGATAAGAGGAGGGGAGAAAACAAGGGGCGCAAAAAAGTATCATTTTGCAAAAAGGTGCAGATTGTGTTTCCATAATACATGTGCTAAGGTCAGAGCAGGACAGGCAAGAGTCCGGTCGAAGAAAATAAAATATGGAGGATGAGGTGCATGAGAAACACAAAAAGATGGATGGCATGTATGCTTGCGGCAGCGATTGCCGGCGGTACATTAGCAGGATGCGGTGGAGAGAAGGCTGACACAGCTGCGGATACGACAGCGCAGACATCTGAAACAAAGGCTGGCGGCGAGGCTGCGCCGGCAGAAAAAGAACTGACTGTAGAGGAAGAAATTGCACAGGATATGGCGGCAGAACCAATCGTATTGGAATATCGTCAGGGCGGAACAACAGCAGAGATTGATGATGATGCAGAGGTTGTAAAGTATATTGAAGAGAAGTTCAACATCGACTTAAAGAGCTGGTATGTAGATTCTAAGAACTATTGGGAGAATGTAAACGTAAGATTTGCAGGCGGCGAGATGCCGGATGTCTTAAGAATCGACAACGCTTCTCAGTTAGGAACCTTAGTTGAAGGCGGCATCATCGCGGAGATTCCGATTGAAACCATCCGCAAGTATGCGCCGAATTACGCAAAGGCAATGGATGATGCGGATGACGGTTCCTACTGGACCACACTTCTTTATAATGGTAAGAACTACGGTATGCCGATTCCGCAGGAGGTAACACCTCACGCAATGATTTGGAGAAAGGACTGGCTGGATAAGCTGGGCTTAGAGGTTCCGACTACACTGGAAGAATATGAGAAGGTTCTGACTGCATTCGTAGAGCAGGACCCGGATGGAAATGGCAAGAAAGATACTGCAGGTATGGCAGAGCGTGCCATGGGTGCTATTTTCGGGGCTTACGGCGTAAGATGTGTAACCGGTTTGGATACAAAGGCTCAGTTCTTTACCGAGGAGATGCAGTTAGGCGAAGATAATGTTCCTTTCTTCCCATACATTCGTCCGGAAGCAAAGGAAGGTCTTGCTCTGTTACATGACTGGTATGAGAAGGGAATTATCGATAAGGAATTTATCACCGGTGAGAATCACGGCGGCTACGGCGGATTATCCCATTCCTTTATGAATGGCCAGATTGGACTGACAACGGCACAGCCGTATCATTACCTGGTTGCAAGCACCGACAGCACGGATGAAACCAACTGGGGTATCTGTATGAAGGAATTTAAGGCACTGAACCCGGACGCAGATATTGTCTATGGTCCGGCACCAATCGGTCCGAATGGAAAGTCCGGTACCGAGGCCTGGGGTAAATTAGGCGTGTTTACCTGTATTACAACCAAGGCAGCTCAGGATCCAAGAAAGGTTCGTACTATTTTAAGAGTAGTTGATGAGTATTTTAAGGATACTGAGTACATAAAGATGGTAAACTATGGAATTAAAGACGTACACTACAGCGAAGAGGACGGCGTTCTGAAGAGAATCATGGACGGCACCGAACTGCGTAAGCAGGGCATCCTGCAGGTTGACCTGGGCAACACCCCGAAGTATGCAAATGAAATCAATAAGAAGAAAACGGAATTTGGTAATTCCGTAACCGGCAATGGCTATTATCGTTTTAATGTTCCGCCGGTAGAGGAATTCTCAAATTCCATCGCAACTCTGGATACCATGACGGAGCAGGCATATTTCGACATCATCAGCGGTGCAAAACCGGTTGATTACTTTGATACTTTTGTGGAAGAGTTTAAAGCGGCCGGCGGCGAGGCGGCAGAGCAGGCCGTTCAGGCAGAATATGCAGCAAGACTGGAAGCAGTTAAGCAGCAGTAAAAAGAGCAGTTGACGGATGCTGCGGAGCGGGAAGGCGCGGCGGTTCCGGATAGTCCGGAGCCTCGCGGCTCAGGCTCCGCCTTATTTTTGGAGGTGTACATATGGCAAAGGCCAAAACCGCGGTGGTACCGAAGCAGTCAAGGGGATTCTTCGGCAACCTGAGCAAATATAAAGAATATTATATCATGCTGATTCCCGGATTCCTGTTTTTCCTGATATTCTGTTACGGTCCTATGTATGGTCTGATAATTGCTTTCCAGGATTATTATCCTTTAAAGGGAATCGATGGCAGCACATTTGTGGGGATGAAGCACTTTAAAGCGCTGGCAAGCAATCCGTTTTTTCTTCCGGTATTGAAAAACACACTGATTATCAGTTTTTATAAATTGCTGGTTTGTTTCCCGGCGCCAATTCTCCTGTGTCTGGCCCTGAATGAAATCCGAAGTGTAAAGTTTAAGAAGGTGGCGCAGTCCATCTCCTATCTGCCGCATTTCGTATCCTGGGTTGTGGTATCCGGTATTATTCTGGAATTTTTATCTCCCACCAGAGGTCCGATTAATATCCTGCTGCAGAATCTGGGGTTCGAACCGATTTTCTTCGTGGCGGAGCAGAAATATTTCCGGGGGGTGCTGGTGCTTTCTGACCTCTGGAAGAGCATCGGATGGGGATCTATCGTATATATGGCAGCCGTTACCGGTGTGGATCCGACGCTGTATGAGGCAGCGGAGATGGACGGTGCGGGCCGTATCCGGAAGATTCTCCACATTACTCTTCCGGCCCTGGCTCCGATTGTAACCGTTATGCTGATTATGCAGTCCGGCAAGATTTTAAATGACAGCTTCGAGCAGGTATATAACTTCCTGACCCCAACGACTTACCAGGTGGGCGATGTTATTTCCACATTCGTATACCGTATGGGTATCCAGAAGATGCAGTACAGCTTTACAACGGCGGTAGACCTGTTCAAGAATATTATATCCTTTATCCTGGTTATGCTGACAAACTATATTGCCCGTAAAACCAATGACTATGCACTGTGGTAGGAGGTAGAAAAAATGGAAACATATAGAAGAAAAAAACGGACGGCGGAGGACTGGCTGGTGGATATCATCAGCTACGGACTTTGCGGGCTTCTGGTTGTGACAATCCTGCTTCCGTTCATGCAGGTTATTACCATTTCCATGAGTCCGGCAGCAGTCGTGAACCGGAACGGATTCCACCTGATTCCTACGCAGTTTGATTTTTCTGGATACAAGCAGATTGCCACGGACCCGGATTTCTGGCGAAGTTATCTGGTCACCATCCTGCGTACTGTTTTAGGAACAGCATCAGGTGTTCTGATTACCATGCTGACGGCATATCCGCTGGCGAAGACCAATCTGCCTTACCGGAGAGGAATCATGATGTTTGTCGTATTCACCATGTATTTTTCCGGCGGCATGATTCCCAAGTACCTGTTAATCAAGACTTTGGGTCTGACCAATAACTTCCTGGTATATATCCTTCCATGTCTGATTACCGGTTTTGCACTGATTATCACGAGAAACTTTTTTATGGGAATTCCTTCGGCGCTGGAGGAATCGGCCAAGATAGATGGGGCCACCAACCTTCAGGTTCTCTTTAAGGTGTATCTGCCGCTGTCTGCTCCGGTAGTGGCGACAATCTCTCTGTGGTACTGTGTACAGCACTGGAATTCCTGGATGGATAATATGCTGTATGTGACAAATCGGGCCATGTATGTGCTTCAGTTTGTGCTTCAAACCATTCTGGCCAATGGCCAGATGTCAGATATGGAAGCCCTGGATGCAGTCGTTATCCATACGGAAACCATGAAGATGGCTGCTCTGGTCCTGTCCTTGATTCCGATTGTCTGTACCTATCCATATCTGCAGAAGTATTTCGTAAAGGGTATGGTAGTTGGTTCTGTAAAGGGTTAAAGGAGGTACAGGATGGAGCCGAATGTAATCTGTTTTGTGGCAGACCATCTGCGGTATGATGTGCTGAGGAAAGGGTACACGCCCCACATCGACCGGCTGATGGCAGATAGTGTATCCTTTGACCGCATGTACTGCGGAAGTCCCTTATGTGTTCCGGCCCGGGGGGCGCTGTTTACCGGAACTTATCCGGGGGTCAACGGAAGCCTGATTAACGGCTGGTATCAGCCGGACAAGCATCTTTCTCTGGTGAAGGAAGGCTTTGATAACCTTTACGGTCTGATGGAAGAAAGCGGAAGGGAATGTATCCACAGCGGAAAGCAGCACCTTTTCGTGGAGGGTATCCAGTTAGAGCAGCGGGAGGATACCAGGACAAAGTGGCTCAGCACAGAAAAAACCTACAAAGAGTTTGTAAAAGCGCATGGCAGACGGCTTCCTGGTGGTCCGGGCTTTCGCAGTCAGGTGCCGGAGCTTCGGTCTGGCCGTTTTACGGAGGTAACCACCTATTCCAACGGAACCACCGGACGGTATGAAGAAGGCGAAAAATATTATTTTGACCGTTATTTTACTGACCTGGCGCTGGACGAACTGAAAAAGTTTGACAGAAAAAAACCTCTTTTTCTGAGCATGATGTATCTGGCTCCGCATCCGCCCTTTGATATCCCGGACCCCTGGTATTCCATGGTGGACCGCGATGCGGTGGATTTGCCAGAGAATGTGGGTGTCTGGTATCCGCATCAGTCGCCGCTCCAGAAGTATAATGTAACCGGAGCAGTGGGCAGCATCCATACCATGGAACAGTGGCGGGAGAGCTGGAGAACCTATCTGGGACTGGTGGCGCTGTTGGACCAGTGCGTGGGGGATATTGTACAGTCTCTGAAGGAAAAGGGACTGTATGATAATTCTATCATTCTGTTCTGCTCCGATCATGGGGAGATGTTGGGTTCTCATTGCCTGTTCCAGAAGATGTGCATGTATGAGGAATCTGCCAGAACACCATTTTCCATCCATCTGCCGGGCGGAGAAGGAAGGGGCCGTGTGGTAAAGGAAGCGGTGAGCCATATCGATTTCCTCCCTACGGTCTGTGATTATCTGGGGCTGGAGACGGCGCATCCGATGAATGGCGTATCGTTAAGGTCATATCTGGAGGGAGGTACTGGTGAAGAACGTCCGGTATTCATCCAGTATGACGGAAATGGTTCCCAGGGGAATTTCCAGCGCTGTGTGGTTGCGAAGGGACATAAGCTGATTGTGGATCTGTTCAAGGATGAAAGTTTTTATGAACTTTACGACCTGGAGCACGATTGTCTGGAGACGGAGAATTTGATTTTTAAAAACGGAAAGAAGGAGCTGGCTGGAGAGCTTTATCAGATGCTGCTCCGGCATATGGAAGAGATTTCAGATTATCTGGTTCTTCCGCCTGTCAATTTTGACGAATTTTGCAGCCGGTATCAGTAATTCGGAAGCGCCGGGGGAATTGCTTGAGCGTGAAAGCGGGCTATGGTAAAATGAATGGAACGGGGGTACGATTAAGATGAAAAAATTCTGGAAAAAACGAAGCGTACATTCATCCATTGTCCGAATGATGCTGTGTATGAATGTCCTGAGCATTATTATATTGTCATTGTTTAACTATTATGTGTTTCACCGGGTAAATGGAGATACCTACCGCAGAAATCTGCTGGAATATAACCGGAGGGTCAACGAGCTGGCCTTCGAAAATATGGATCGGCAGATTCTGGAGCCAATACAGCGGGTAGCATGGAATTATTTTTCTGCATTTAATGAAGGGCAGTCTCTGCTTCGCCCGCAGACTGAATCCATATTGGGCTCGGTTGAAAAAATCAGGGAACTGACGGAGCTGACCCATTATATCCAGAATACATATCCGTCTATAGAAAGCATGGATATCTATTACGAGGGAACCGGCACCATTCTGACCGGATTTGATAAGGTGCATTCCGCTGAGCATGGAGTGGATACGTTTCTGCCTTGGTATCAGGCGTATGTGGAGAATGGGAAAAAGGAAGGCTTTCTGCTTCAGACGAAGGAAAGCTACGCAGATGGGGTTCCGGTGCTGACTTATGTAAAGACGATTTCATTTTTCAAATGGGGGACGAACGATATCGTGCTGGCATTCCATATCCGCCCATCAGATTTTTCCAAGTATATCGATATCGAGGGCGGTGTGCTGACGCTGATGCAGAAGGACGGCGCCGTCATATATTCAACGGATGAAAAGCTGGGGAAAGAATTTACTTCCGGCGGAGGGGACGGAAGCAAGGAACAGAAGGTCCTTGTGGAGGACGGAAAATTACAGTATACCGTGTTTTACCGGGATTCGGTAATCCGGGATGTGGAATATGTGTATGGAATCAATGACACTTACTTTTATCAGGATTTTTACCGTACAAACCGGATGTTCCGGCTGAATTTTATCATATCCATCGCCTTTAATTTGCTGATGCTTTTAATGATTACCTATTATAATTATGCTGCCTATAAAAAGAGAGTAGCGGATATCAGCGAGAGCGCAGGTGTCCGGCTGGAGTCGGCCGGAAAAAGTTTCGACAGCTCTATCCATGCTTTGGCCAGCGAGATTAACAAGCTGAGTGATGCGGTGGATTCCTCCAGGGATGTGGTGTTCCAGAATGCGGTTCGCTCCATGCTTCTGAATAAAGGCACGGCAGAAGATATGCATTGTCTGGAGCTGTACCGGAAGGGGCAGTGGGCCTGTGTCTGTGTGATTTCTCTAACTGAAAAGGATGTGGAGCAGATGTCAGTGGAGGAACTGCAGCAGGCATGGAATGCAGACGGAAAGACGTATTCGGTGCTGCTGACTCCGATGGAGAAGACCAGCCTGGTGGCGGTTCTGATTTTTGACGGACTCCGCGGCCGGGAAATCTGCCTGCAGTTTCAGGAGGAGATTCTCAGGCAATGGCAGGACTGCCGCATGGCATTTGGCCGATGTACGGAGAACCAGAAGGAAAAAATCCGTGCCAGCTATCGGAGCGCATTGGAAACGAACCGCTACTTTTTTATCTTTACCGAGCAGAAAACGCTGAGCTGGGAAGAGATAGAAGCAGATAAACGAAAAAATTCCGGAAGCCACTTAAAGCTGTTTGAAGCGCTGGAGCGGGACATGAAGAAAGAGGATCTGCTGGGAGTAAAGGCAAGACTTGAGGGTCTGGTGACTTCCTTTAAAGCGGGAATGTACACCATCGACTACTGCAGCTCTACCCTGCGGGATGTGGTGACGCTGTTTTACCAGAACATGCAGCAGAGACAGTTAGATATGTGGGTGGTGTTCGGATATGATATACGCGAATACTGCAAGCGGATTCCCAACATAGATCAGTTCTATCTCTGGATATCAGACATTGCGGAGGTGATTCTGAAGAATATCCACCAGCGCCGTGAGGCGGTCGATGTGGATATACGGTCTGAGATTCTGGAGATTATCAGCCGGAATGAGGAGAATGAGCTGACGCTGGATCTTTTGGCGTCCCAGCTGAATATGAGACCGGACACAGCCAGCCGCACGTTCCGGCAGGTTATGGGAAAGGGTTATACGGAATATATGCGGGAGCGGAGGATGAGTACTGCAGTGAAGCTTCTGGAAGAGGATATGTCCATTAAAGATATTGCGGAAAAGATGGGGTACAGCTCATCCCAGTACTTCATCCGGATATTTAAAGAAGAGTACGGGATGACGCCTTACCAATATAAGAAAAAATTAAAGGAAAAGCAGGAGTAGAAATCATGGATGCAGAGAGGCAGAAACGATTTGAAATGAAGATAACAGAGGGAACCCACACCTACAGCACGGAAAAGGACTATGTGGTTCCGACAGACCCTATGGTAAAAGAAAATCTGGAGTGGTTTCAGGACCAGAAGCTGGGGTTTATGATTCACTGGGGGCCTTATGCACAGCTGGATGTGGGCTGTTCCTGGCCGTTGTCCGATGCGGATGCCATCTGGTGCAGAGACAAACGTCTGGACTGGGATATCAGTGGTGAAGAATTTAAGAAGCAGTATTTTGATTTGAACAAAACCTTTAACCCTATCCGGTTTGACCCGGAAAAGTGGGCAAAGGCGATTCAGGAGACCGGTGCCAAATACCTGATTTTTACTACCAAGCATCATGACGGCTTCTGCATGTGGGATACCAAATATTCCGATTATAAGATAACCGCAGAGGACTGTCCGTTCCATACGAACCGGTATGCAGATGTGTGCGCTAATCTTTTTGAGGCCTGCCGCAAGAAGGGGATTGCCATCGCAGCGTATTTCTCTAAGGCAGACTGGCATATTGACAGCTACTGGAGAGAAAACTGTGAGCGCGGTCATTATATGCACCGCGGTCCATCCTATGACCCAGTGGAGCATCCGGAAATCTGGGAGGAATTTGTTGCTTATACGCACAACCAGATTCGGGAGCTGGCTCAGAACTATGGAAAAATCGAGATTATGTGGTTTGACGGCGGCTGGGTATGCGCAAAAGACGGCGAGGATATCCGCTTGGGCGAGATTATCGATGAGGTGAGGAAATTCCAGCCGGGCTTAATTTGCGCAGACCGTACCGTAGGCGGACCTTACGAAAACTATGTAACACCGGAGCAGAAGGTACCGGATGAGCCGCTGATGATTCCGTGGGAGAGTAACTTAACCCTGGGAACCTCCTATTCATACCGCTATGATGACAAATACAAGAGCACAAGACAGGTGGTTGGCCTTCTGGTTGATATCGTGGCAAAGGGCGGAAATCTGGCAATCAACGTAGGTCCCCGTCCGAACGGCGTTCTGCCGGAGGAAGCGATGGCGAACGTGAAGGGGATGGGAGACTGGCTGAAGATTTACGGAGATGCCATCTACGGCACCAGGGTATGTGCACCTTATAAGAAGGATGGTATTGCATTTACCTGTAAAAATGACCATGTTTATGCCATCCAGGTATTTGCAGAAGAAAATGCAGCAGTGGAATCTCAGGTCTGGATTCCTTATGAGGGAGAAGTGACAGAGATTACGCTTCTGGACAGCGGGAACGCGGTAACGTTTGAAAAGCGGGACGGCGGATACCTGGTGACGGCACCGGAGTGGACCGGTGAAACGGCACCGATTGGAAGAGTATTTGATTTGAAGGTTTCACGGAGATAAATGGCGGAATATGTTTCCTTCAAATGAACAGGTTTTATATCGCTTCGCTTGTAGGCCTGGAGCATGGATGTTAAAAATCACATTTTATCCTTGGAAAAAATGTGATTTTTAACATTAAACTTGACGAAAGCGCAAAATTCAGATGTGTGAACGTGCACAGACTTACTGAACAGTTACTCCATTTCAAATTTCTCTCAATCACGTTTCATGTCATTTCCGACATAGCTTATCCCTATCAAGTACCCATCAACTAAAATTATGCCCAATATGGAATATAACGCCTAAACTTTGGAGCCGCATTTGAATCTGCAAGTTTTATAAAACCAGTAGTGATACTACGATTGCGGACAGCGATTGGTCAGAGATGAGCGAACCGTTCGAATATCAAAAACCGACCATATGCTTTGGAGAGGCTCGAAATCTTAGCTGGTCAAATACAGAAGCCGGAGTAATAACATGGGAAGCACCAGAAAATATACCAGAAGGATATCGGGATAGTATGTGTTATCATGCCTATTTATATGAAAATGGTAACTTGATAAAGGGAGTTCGTGATATTACTCAGACATGCCAATATAGCCGCAGGGCAGCAGGCATTCGATTGGTTCTATTTTGATGAAATTGGCAATATGGTTACCGGCTGGTTTTGTGATGCTGATGGGAATCGCTATTATTTAAATCCGATTCCGGATGGTACTCAAGGAAGGATGTGTACAGGGTGGCAGCAGATTGACGGTAAATGGTACTATTTCAATCCGATATCGGATGGTTATAGAGGGAAGTTATTAACCAATACTATAACCCCAGATGGCTATTGGGTAGATAAAAATGGTGTTTGGGACGGAAAAACCAAATAATCTCAGGTCTGGATTTCTTATGAGGGAGAAGTGACTGAGACCACGCTTTTGGACAGCGGGAACGCGGTAACGTTCGAAATGCGGGACGGCGGATAGCTGGTGACGGCACCGGAGGGGACCGGTGAAGCGGAATATGCTTTCTTCAGGCTGACAGGTTTTATATCGTTTACTTGTCGGTCTGGCGGAAGCATATTTTTTTGCGTTACATAGAATGACGCCAAATGGGAATATTAGTATTAAATATCGGGATTAAAACATTTTTATTGTTCTAATTTCCGTAAAATGATATGATAGGGGCAAGCGGTGAGAGATAATGAAATTAATTGATGTGTTTGAGGAAAAAAATATAATGGAAAGCAAAGAAAGTTGGAAAGAGGCAGAAATGAGCAGAAAAGAAAT
>JAUNPZ010000020.1:0-7697 GCA_030536455.1 Lachnospiraceae bacterium
TTTTTCAAACAAGGAATATTTCAGAAAACCAGATAATTTAACTGCAAGTTCAATAAGTCGAAACCCTTGCGAAAACAATGACGTCAACGCTTGGAAAATTCGTAAATGATGTCCGGACAACCGCACCAACAATCTGGCAGACCTTTAAGTATATGCCGAAAGACACAGGGGATTTCTTTAAAGCAGCATTTCGCAATACCAAGGGACTATTAGAAGAGGCGGCTCCGAAATTTTCCAGAAGCACGGCAGCGGCTGCGCGGATGGTAAGCCCGGGCAGGGGGGGAATGGAGAGCTTCGCAATGACAGGCTCCCAGCCCTTTGCGTCCCAGAACCAGACCCTTCACTCGCCGGACACCATTGTCGTGGAGGACGAGGAGAAGAAGCAGGAAAATGCAGCGGACCCCAATCTTCCCCAGGTGCTTTCCACCGCCGAGACAGCGGCCTTCGGTGAGGTGAACACGCCTGTCACGGACGCTTCCTCCCGGTTTGGAGCCGGACGCTGACCATGTGGGAGCGCTGGCGGATATTCTGTACAAGCACAGCGGCGATATTGTCCAGATGTCCCACCACGGACAGAACGGAGTGGGCTACGAGGTCTACAAAGCCCTGAATCCCAAAATCTGCCTCTGGCCGACGCCGCAGTGGCTCTGGGACAACGACAAAGGAAATGGTCCCGGAACCGGCCCCTGGACCACCCAGGAAACAAGAAACTGGATGGTGCGGCTGGGCATAAAAGAATACTACGTCACCAAGGACGGCGACCAGGTGATTGAATAAGTAAAAACCGTGTCCTCCCGGAGAGTGGGGGGCACGTTTTTTTCACTCATCATGGTTTATCATAGCCAGATAATACCTTTTACATGTTTCAAAATCCCTGTTTTTCAGGGAATTAAATATATTCTGATGGAGCATTTTAGTACTTTCATATTCCTGTTCAGAAGCGGACGGATAGGCATCAGCGCGCTTTTTGTTCAGAAGAAGGATATACTGGTAAATAGGCGCCTGGGCCACTGTAAACGCATAAAGGTACAGCTTATTGTGGGACATTTCGCATATTTTTTTGTGAAAGGCAATGTCCGCTTTTGCAACAGCGTGGTAGTAGTCCGAAGTATCTGAAATATTGCTTACAATAGCCTGGTATTTTTCCAGCAAAGCTTCCAACTGGTCAAATTCATTCTCCTCCGCGCGCTGGACGGCCAGGCGGACACATTCTATTTCAAGGGTTTTTCTGAATTCACATACATTTTCTAAAAGCTCCGGTTCAAGATAAAAATCCCGAATCCCTTTGATGTAATTATTAAAATCAAATTCTATAACATAAGTACCGCTTCCCGTGCGGGTTTCCACAATTCCTAATGTATTCAGCTTTTGGAGGGCAAGCCGTACGGTCAGGCGGTTTACGCCGAACATGGAGGCCAGCTCGCTTTCAGCAGGAAGCCGTTCGCCGACCGGCCACTCGCCGTTCTGGATATTTTCTTTGATGATATCGCAGACCTGATCTGCTGCGGAAATCTTTTTGATTTGTATGGTAGGTTTTGTCGGATTCTTCATAGCGTCCCTCTTTCATTTTGAAACTTTTTGCTAGTGTGTATTATAACAGATAAATCCCACGATTGGAAGTGGATAACCGCAATTGGCGTCAATTAAGCGGAGGCAGAGGTAACAATAGACAAATGATGAGGATAAAACAGCGAAAAAATAGAATAAATGAATAAAAATAGTCTTGCTTTTTGAAAATAAATGTGCTATATTATCACTAGCTCACCTAGCGAACACTCACCTAGCGAACAGATTATAAGGAGGAATGATTATGAGCGAACAAAATAATGTAATTCGCACAGAAGCGCCGGCTCCCGGAACATTGAAAAAATCAGATTTGTATGCGATTTCACTGGGCTATGTAATTGGCGCGGGTATTGTAACCTTGGTTG
The DNA here is from genome assembly GCA_030536455.1 of Lachnospiraceae bacterium. Classification (GTDB taxonomy): domain Bacteria; phylum Bacillota; class Clostridia; order Lachnospirales; family Lachnospiraceae; genus Caccovicinus. The sequence goes on from JAUNPZ010000020.1 coordinate 1,932, forward strand.
GTCCGGCTATTGCACTGACCGGTATGTCAGCATGGCTGGCGTATTTTGTGGCAATTATCTTCGGATTTATCATCAACCTTCCGGCGGTATTTGTGACCTCTTCCCTGCGCATGGCAGGGGGACCTTATTCCATGCTGGCAGGGTTGGGAGGAAAACGGCTTGCGGGAATGTATGCGCTTACCTTTTTGACCACAGTTATTAATATGGGAGGCTTCGGAATTGCGATTGGCTGGTACGTCAACACCTTATGGCCCTTTATTCCGGCAAAAGCGGCTGGAATTGCGGCAATTACCTTCTTTTATCTGGTAAATCTTATGGGTGTTGACATTATGGCGAAGGTGCAGAAGGCTATGACATGGATTCTGCTGGCAGCCTTTGGCCTGTTCATTGTGAAGGGCTTTACAGGCCTGAATAATCCGGTTTTTGATTTTTCAAATCCGGAGTTCATGCCAAACGGTATCCAGGGCTTTATATCTGCGGTATTTTTGTACGTTGTGTCTACAAACGGATATTTGATGACAATGAGCTACGGAAAGGTCGCCAAGAAAGCCACAAGAGACATTCCCTGGGCTATGCTGATGTGTGTTCCTACCTTTATCGTTGTTTACTGCGGTGTTACCATTGTGGGAGCGGGTGTTCTTCCTATTGAGCAGATGGCGGGAAAGCCGCTGACAGTCGTGGCAAATGTGATCTGGAATCCCTTCATGTTCGTGCTTTTTATGGTAGGGGGACCTTTTATGGCTCTTACCTCCACGATGAATTCCGCTTACGGAAATAACTGTTTCCCTGTTGCCCAGTCGGCAAAGGACGGCTGGCTTCCCAAATGGGTTGCAAAGCAGAACGGGAGAGGCGCGTATTATGTGATTCTGACGATCATATGGGTAATCGGGCTGATTCCTTTGCTTACCGGTTTTGATATTAACAGTATTACAAGAACTCTTTCCATATTTTTTGCAGGACTGTCATTTTTATATACATTTGCTTACTGGCAGCTGCCGAAAAAATACCCCGAGGCCTGGAAAAAATCAAAGCTGCATGTACCGGACGGGGTGTATTACGCAAGTGTTATTGTGGGCTTCATAGGCTGGGCTGCTGTGTTTGTGTACTCATTAAAATGCCTGCCGGTTTCTGTGGCGGTAATCACGGTACTCGTTTACGTGGGCTGCGTCAGCTACGGGGTAATCCGCAGCAAGGATGAAAGAATAAAGGTTGAAACCTCCATGTGGGAAGATACCGAAGAATAAATAGGAGAGGATAAAAGCATGAAAATAACAAGTATTGAAGTAATCAGACTGAACTCCGGACATGGGCCGGTAAAGGGAAACAGCTGGTTCCCAACGGTTGTGCGGGTGAACACGGATGAAGGGATCAGCGGTATCGGAGAAATCGGATTGGCATACAGCAGCGCTAAGTACGGCGGTTTTGGCGTGTGCCGGGATTACGGCGAGCTTCTGATTGGACAGAACCCGATGGAAAATGAGCTTATTTGGGACAAGCTTTACAGGGAAACCTTCTGGGCTCTTGGCGGAGGCGGCTTTGCCTTTGGCGGAATGTCCGCAATCGATATAGCACTTTGGGATATCAAGGGAAAAGCGCTTGGCGTTCCTGTCTATACCTTATTAGGAGGAAAGCTTAACCATAAACTGCGCACCTATGCAAGCCAGCTTCAGCTGGACTGGACCGTAAACTGCCGCCGCCTTACAACGCCGGAGGAATATGCCCAGGCAGCCTTGCGGGTGAAGGAAGAGGGGTACACTGCATTAAAGGTAAATCCAACCATGTTTGACCAGGAAGGCAAGCTTTTCGGAAGATATACAGGACTTCTGGACAGGAAAATTCTGGGAATGGCGGAAAGCCGTATCAAAGCGATGCGGGAGGCAGTGGGAGACGATATAGACATTCTTCTGGAGCTTCATGGCATGACAGATATTGGTTCAGCGGTGCAGATCTGCAATCTGCTGGAAAAGTACAATATTTTCTGTGCTGAGGAGGCAATCACTCCGTTAAGCGCGGCAAATCTGCTGACCTTATCGCAGAAAACGACCATTCCGCAGGCGACCGGCGAACGAATCTACGGAAGATGGGGCTTCCGCCCGTATTTTGAGAACCAGTCCGTGCGCCTGGCCCAGCCGGATCTTGGAAACTGCGGCGGCATTACGGAAGGTAAAAAGATTGCGGATATGGCAAAGACATACGACGTGGGAATCCAGGCCCACATCTGCGGCGGTCCTGTGGCAACAGCGGCAGCATTGCAGTTTGAGGCGGCAATCCCGAATTTTGTAATCCATGAACAGCATGCGGTTACACGTATGCCGGAAAACATTGCGCTGTGCAAATACGATTATCAGCCGGTGAATGGATATTACGAGATACCGGAGCTTCCAGGCATTGGCCAGGAGCTGAGTGAAGAAGCATTAAAAGTGGCAGATATTGTCACGATTAAATGAAATTACTATAATAAAAATGGAAGCAGCAGAAAGGAGACAGTGTAGTATGGAATTAAATTATTTGGTTGTAGGTGCAGGAGCAACAGGAGGCGTCATTTCAGCGTATTTAAGCCGCGCGGGCAAGAAGGTATCAATCATTGCCAGAGGAGAGAGCTATCGGGTGATCAACGAGAAGGGAATTAAGGTGCTGACACCTCATGATAATCCCTACGCGGACAAAGCACGCCCAACTTTTCCGAACCACAGCAGGCTCGTATATCCGCCTCAGGAGGATATTGTAGAGCATGTGAAGGCTTACACGGAGGAAGAGTATAACGAGACTCCGGATGTGGTATTTGTATGTGTGAAGGATTATTCACTTCCGCAGATGTACCCATTCCTTGACCGCGTGTGCGGCAGCAATACCATTGTAATTCCGATTCAGAATTCGCTGAACACAGGAGAACGCCTTGCAGAGGTGCTTACAAAGAAGCCGATGATTGCTCCGGGCGTTGCCTATGTGGCTGTTATGAGAATGGAACCGGGGGTTATTAAGCAGAAGCTTAATTTCTATACCATTGTATTCGGACGTCTGGACTGCGGAAAGCCAACTCCCGAGATGGAACAGGTATGCGCGGACCTTATTGACGGCGGAATTGACGCAATGCTTACTGAAAATCCGCTCCAGGCAGGAATCAGAAAGTTTTTCAGAGTTTCCATCGGTTCAGCGCTTATGTGTGCCTTTAATGTAAACAGCGGTGGTATAGCTGCGAATCCGGAATGCAGAAAGCTGTTTGTGATGATGGGAAATGAGTTAAAGCAGATAGCGGAGGCCATTGGGGCACCCTTTACAGATCATCCGGATCCGTTGACAGAAGCTGTTTTTGCCGCATGGGAGTGTATGCCGGATTACCGTACTTCTATGAAGCTGGATTTCGATAATGGAAAATCACCGGAATACCAGTCACAGATTTTTGATGTAATTGAGCTGGGACGCAAATATGGGGTAGATATGAAGGGCTACTATACAGTGGCAAAAATGCTGGGTTATGATAAATAACAGAAGCTGATTTGGAAACCGCCGGAGAAGGTCCGGCGGTTTTCTTTGCCTTGCGGAAGGGAGAATAAAATGACTTTATTTGAAATTACGATCAATCAGCTGACGCAGTTTTTCATGATGCTGGTTGCCGGGTATTTTATGGCGAAGATAAAGCTGGTAAGGCAGGAAGCCTTGGGAGATCTGTCAAAGCTTATAACAAAGGTGTTTTTGCCCGCGGCAATCTTTTCCTCCACTTATAACGGAGCAGACAGGAAAATGCTGCTGGAGGGCTTGCCGGTACTGGGGCTTACGGCGTTAATGTACCTGTTTTTGACTGTAACCTTTTTCCTGATTTCAAAGCTTCTGCAAATGAAGGGAGAAAAGGCAAAGGTATTCCAAGCATTGTTTATTTTTGGAAATACCGGTTTTGTGGGACTTCCTCTTCTCCAGGCATTGTATCCACAAAATGGTGTTCTCTGCCTGGCATTATTTTCAGTAATCGATCAGATGATTTTATGGACCTATGGCATTTACCTTACAGACAATAAAAACAGCCGGAGCATTGACTTTAAAAAATTTTTAAATCCGGCGTTGATAGTGCTGGTATTTACCTGTATTTTTATTTTGCTGGATATAAAAATACCATCTGTGGTCCGTGATACTGTTGGAACAATGGGAAAAGCGTGTACGGCTGTCTGTATGATCTATTTGGGGGCGCTGGCCTGCTTTTCTGACATTGGGAAAGCGGTGAAGAGTAAGGAAGTATATGTGGGAATTGCTGTTAAAATGATTATTTTCCCGCTGCTGGTATGCACCGCGGTTTCGGGCATGAAAATGCTGGATGGAGATATGAGGAACAGTCTGGTGATCCTGTCGGCGCTTCCGACAATGACGGCGATACCGGTTCTGGTCCAGAATGGAGGAAATGAAGGAGAGTATGCCATAGGGGCGACTATGCTGACTTTTATTGCCGGCATGGCAACGCTGCCCTGGGTTGTATCAATTCTGTGAGAAGCCGGGATGGCTGACCGCGTTTCCATTAAGCAGCGGGAAACGCGGTTTGAGCCGGCTTCATTCATCCACACACTCCAACCCGCTGTGATAAGAATAATTCCCCAGCTCCGACAATAGCTGTTCCATCATTCCGGCCTTAAAGGGGTGTTCCTCGTCCAGCATGCAGTTTATCATATAGAATAATATGTCCAGCTTTCCAAGGGACTGGCGGAACAGGTCGGGGAAGGAGGCTTTGGAGGCAATGCTTCGGTCCCAGGGGTTGCACCAGGTCTCATGATTCAGGTTCAGGCTCCAGCCGGGATTTTCCACAGTGTCGGTCACAAGCTTGCTGGAGGCCACGGGCGTTTTTAAAAACAGGGATTCAAAAAATTCAATCTTGTCCTTTTTGCGGCTGTTGGGGTCGGCCAGAGTGCGGCAGCCGAAGCGCATAGCCAGGATGGAGCGGTGGATCATGGCCGCGGAAACCTGGTAGCGGTGCTTGTAGCTTACCGGATAGAAGGCTTCGTTGATGCAGGAGGACAGAAAACGAGAGATAAACTGTGTCTCCATGCCGTTCAGGCAGATGGAGTCGCCCACATAATGACACATAAAGCCGCACATAAATGCCAGCCCCTCCGCGCGCTGCTGCTTGGACTCAATGCGGCCCAGCTGCTCAAAGCAGGAGCGGAAGAAGTCATTGACATGGTGCTCGTGCATGTAGGAGCCAACGTTGCGGTGGTCCCTGTGGCGGAGGACCGGAAGGTTATAGAAAAACATATCCGGCCCCTGAAGGCCAAGCTGGTAGAGCCAGCGGTATTTTGCAATGATGAATTTCAGATTGTTCTGGGGCAGATCGTTATATGCCTTCATTCCTAAAATATAATGTGTGGTAAAGCCTGGCATAAACAAGGGCTTGAGAGGGTTCGAGGAGGGAGATGAGTTTTTGATATAAAGTTATGGTTTCAATTCAAAATTGTTGAATTGACCACATTCTTGATTTCATTTTACAACATTCGTCCTTGGAAATATAGTGCAAATTTATGAAATATCCCGTTTATAATTGCTCCGAAACCGTGCAGCAACAGCATTTTGAGGGTAGACGGTAGTTAATACCTCTGCGATATGCAACAGCCAAAACACCGGATCTGCAACCGATGTGTTGACCGTAAATCGACCGCAAATCATACAGCTGCCAGCCTGTCTTCCCGTTCTGGAAAATATGCTCCTTTGCTCAATCTCCTGCGATTCGTAAGAGTTTGTTAATCGTTCAGTAAGGTTTTTCACGGCAGAAAAATGGTAGAATAGAAG
>JAUNPZ010000020.1:7707-35763 GCA_030536455.1 Lachnospiraceae bacterium
AACCAGAAAAGAAAAGCGAGAGCGAAAATCCAGAAAAAAGAGAGGGAAAAATATCCAGGAAGGAGCATCCGATGATGAAAAGAAAGAATCCAGAACCAATGGGAAAGCAGATGAGAACGCAAAGCAGTACATGGAAGGGCAGACCGGATCGCAGGCGGATGGCAGCGGCCCTTCTGGCAGCCGTCCTTGGAAGCGTGCCGATACTGGGCGGCTGCGGAAGCCGGGGAGCGCAGAATCCGGGCATATCGAAGGAGGACCAGAATTATGTGACTGCAAAAGTGTCCGGGAAGAACGCAGACCGGGAGGCGGAAAAACCGGCTCCGGTTTCCTTAAAAGCAGATGATTACAAGGGCTGGAATCAGCTGCTGGAGGACAATCAGATATCGGAGTCCTTTCAGGAGGGGCTTGGACGGTTTGCATTTGAAAGCGGAAGCAAGGTGCTGTCTGCGTCTGCAGAGCAGGAAAGAAACGTGTGCTACAGCCCGTTAAGCCTTTATTATGCGCTGGCCCTGGCCGGCTGCGGAGCAGAGGAGGAGACGGAAGCGGAGATTCTGGAAGGTCTGGGCGCAGCGGACCGGGGAGAGCTTTCCGAGCAGTGCCGGAAGCTGTATCAGTGGTATTTTTATTATCAGCAGCAGGAGGCCGGCCGGTATGCGGAATATGAGAATAAGGAATTTGAAAGTCAGGTGAAGCTGGCGAATTCCATTTGGATATCCAAAAGCCTGGAGGTGAAGGAGGAGTACCGGAAGCTGGCGGCCCGGCAGTTTTTTGCCCCTTCCTATCTGGTTGATTTTCAGGAGCCGGAGGCTGGAAAGCGGATTGGGGGATGGATATCGGAGCAGACCAATGGGGTGCTGGAGCCGCAGCTTTCGATTCCGAAGGATACGTTGATGAGTATTGTGAACACCCTGTATTTTTACGGAAGCTGGCAGTCTCCGTTTCAGGCGGCGAAGACAAAGGAGGATGTATTTTACCGGGAGGACGGCAGCGAAAACAGTTGTCTGTTTATGAATGCTGTGGATGAGATGGGGCAGTTTCGGAAAGGGGACGGATACACCGTTTCGTATCTGGGTACCAATAACCAGTGCCGCATGGTATTCCTTCTGCCGGACGAGGGACGCTCGGTCGGGGAATTTTTTAAAACACCGGAAGAATTTCAGAAGGTGATGGACGTTAATCTGGAGAATCCGGAGTGGAGCAAAGGAAAGGTGACCTGGAAGGTGCCGAAGTTCCGGTTCGGAAGCAGCTTTCAGCTTCCGGAGCTGTTAAAATCCATGGGGATGGAGCAGATGTTCCGGGAGGATGCGGATTTTGGCGGAATTTCAGATTCTCCGCTGTGGATTTCCGATGTAATCCAGGAGACCCATATCGGCGTGGATGAGCAGGGCGTGGAGGGTGCTGCCTACACGATGATGCTGGCCGCCGGTTCGGCGATGGTGCGGCCGGAGCAGGAGGCCAGGATGATTCTGGACCGGCCGTTCCTGTTCGGAATCCAGGACCGGGCCAATGGCGTATGGCTGTTTCTGGGGGCTGTCCGGAATCCGGAACAGGATTGACGAACCGGCCGAAAATGGGTATAGTGGAAGGTAGAATGATGTACAGGAGGAATCGCTGTGAGGAGGAAATCAGAATCAATTCTTTGGCTGGCGCTTCTGGCGCTCTCCCTGACGGCCTGCGGTACCCGGAAGAATGAGATGGCAGCCGAAACCGCCGGGATGGAAACGGTGGCCGAAACAGCTGGAACGAAAAAAAACGAAGTGACTGGGACGGAAACGGCAGCCGGGACGGAAAAAGCCGAAACCACCGGAACGGAAGTGGCAGCAGCGGCCCGGCCGGAGCGCTCCTTTCGGGCTGGCATGGTGACAGGTGCCGGAAGCGCCGATGAGGGCTCTTTTGGTCAGCTGGCGTGGGAAGGACTTCTGCGGGCCGAGAGGGAGCTGGGCGTGGAAGTAATCTGTCTGGAGCCGCAGACCGGGGCAGAGTGTGCAAAGGCTCTGGAGACACTGAGCGAAGAGCGGTATGATCTGATCTTTGCAGTGGGCTATGAGATGGAAGATGCCCTGCGGGCAGCCGCCGAGGAGCATCCACGGCTTCACTATGCGATTGTGGACGATGCAGGGAATGGAGATTTGAAAAATGTGACCTGTCTGGTGTTTAACCAGGCGCAGGCTTCCTATCTGGCCGGGATGGCGGCCGGCATGAGCACCGAATCCGGCAAGGCCGGTTTCGTAATCGGGATGCCGGATGAGCCGATGCATTCCTTCGGATACGGCTATTGTGCCGGGGTTCTGGATGCGAATCCGGAGGCTTCGGTTCTGCAGGCTTCGGTCGATTCCTTCCATGATGAGGAGGGCGGCCGCCGTGCCGCCGCCCGGCTGATCGAGGCGGGAGCGGATGTGATCTTCCACGCGGCCGGAGACAGCGGAAGAGGCGTGATTGCCTGCTGCCAGGAGAAGGGTGTCCGGGTCATCGGTGCGGATTATGACCAGAGCGCGCTTGCGCCGGAGCATGTTCTGGCCTCTGCCGTGAAGCAGGTGGACGACGCAGTGTTCGAGCTGGTCCGGGACTGCCGGGAGGACCGGGCAGAGGCCGGCGTGAGGCGATACGACTTAAAGAACGAGGGAGTGGACTTGGTTCCGGCCGGGGAGAATCTGCCGGAGGCGGTGCGGACGGCGGTTCTTGAAGTAAAAGAAAAGATAAAATCCAGTGAAATCACCGTCCCGGACAATCAGGCTGATTTTGAGGCAGCCTACGGGGACATCTATACCCTGGATTAGCAAGGAGGGATGTGTTATGACGGACCGGGAACTGATCCGGGCGGCCTTTGAGGCCCGGAAAATGTCCTACAGCCCTTATTCGGGCTTTCAGGTAGGGGCCGCGCTGCTGGCGGAAAACGGAAAAATCTATACCGGCTGCAACATCGAGAATGCAGCCTATACCCCCACCAACTGCGCGGAGCGGACGGCATTTTTTAAGGCAGTCAGCGAGGGCGTCCGCGGCTTTCAGAAGATTGCGGTGGTGGGCGGACGAAAGGATGCAAAGCGGCTGGCGTACTGCGCTCCCTGCGGCGTCTGCAGGCAGGTGATGCGGGAATTCTGCGAGGAAAAGACCTTCCGGATTCTCCTGGCCGTATCGGAGGAGGAATACCGGGAGTATCGTCTGGAGGAGCTTCTTCCGGAGAGCTTCGGACCGGATAACCTGACGATTCATGCACCGGAGCAGAAGGAGGCATTATGATTGATTTACATCTTCACCTGGATGGCTCTCTTTCCCCGAAGCTTTTGATGAAGCTGGCCAGTCTGGAGGGCGTGTCCCTTCCGGCGAAGGAGGAGAAGGAGCTGCTGCCGTATCTGTCTGCTCCGGAGGACTGTGCGAGCCTGAATGAATATCTGGAGAAATTTGATCTGCCGGTATCCTGTATACAGTCGGAGGAAAGTCTTGCGGAAGCGGGAAGAGGACTGACGGAGGAGCTGGCGGCGGAGGGGCTTCTCTATGCGGAAATCCGTTTTGCCCCGCAGCTTCATCTGCAGAAAGGACTGAGCCAGGAACAGGTCATACAAGCCGTGATTCGGGGGCTTCAAAAGGGCCGTGAGGAAAATGGATTAAAAACCGGGCTGATTCTCTGCTGTATGCGGGGCAGTCAGAATAAGAAGGAGAATCTGGAAACCGTCCGGCTGGCCGGGGACTATTTAAACAAGGGCGTCTGCGGCCTGGATCTGGCCGGCGCGGAGGCGCTGTTTCCCACCGGGCAGTTTGCAGATTTATTTTCCCTGGCGAAAAGGCGGGGTATTCCCTTTACCATTCATGCCGGGGAGGCGTCCGGGCCTCAGAGCGTCTGGAAGGCGCTGGAGTTCGGGGCAGCGCGGATTGGCCACGGCGTCCGTTCCGTGGAGGACCCGGAGCTTTTAAAAGCGCTCAGAGAGAGGCGGACCACGCTGGAGATCTGCGTGACCAGCAATTATCAGACGAAGGCGGTTCCGGCCGGAAAGAGCCCGGCTCTGGCGCTTTTGCGTCAGGGAATCGCCGTGACGGCCAACACGGATAACCGGACCGTCTCCGGGACCACCCTGGCAAGGGAATTTGCAAGATTAAGGGACATGGGGATGACAAGGGAGGAGGAGAGAACGCTCCTTCAGAATGCCGTGCATGCGGCGTTCCTTGGGCCGGAAGAGAAGGAAGCGCTGTGGAAGAAGGTCTGCCGGAGACTGGAAACAAGTTAAGAAACGGAATTCAAGAAACAGAATCAGAATCAGAAACAGACTAAGAAACGGAACAATAAAAAATACGCTCCAAAACCATTCAGACGGCGTTGGAGCGTATTTTTTATTTTGCAGGCTGATACTTATACCTTACCGGGAACCCGGCCCGGAGGCGCCGCCATCAATGGGGGCCGCCGGGGTGGTGGGAACGTATCCTGGTCCCCAGTTGGGATTATAGGCCGGACCCTGGGGAGCGGTGCTCTCAATCTCTTCTCCCGGTGTGGGAAGGATGGTGGAGATGCTGGTGTGGATGGTACAGAAGCCTGGAAGCGCGTAGACGGAATCGTCTGTGGCTCCGGTTTCATTCTGCGGAAGCGCCATGCAGACCTCGGTGCGCTTCTCCGGACAGTATTCGGTAGGCATCTGGCCGGAAGCGGAGCAGACGGTTGCTACTACATGCTTGTCGCAGACCTCGGTGGGAACCGTGCCCCTGGCGAAATACTCGGTGTAGGTGGCATTTCCTCTCGGATCCTGGTCGCAGACGCCGTTTACCGCCAGCTTGCCGGATTTCCGGCAGATAACGGCTGTTTCAATGCTTTCCGGCGGGGTGAAGCCGGGGTCGGCCAGTCCTTCATGTACCCGTGTCATAATCTTTCTCCAGATATCCTTGTGGAAGGAGGTGCCGCCGTTATAGGTGTTATGGTCCTTCAGCTTCTGGTTGTCATCGCAGCCGCCCCAGACACCGGCGGTGTAATAAGGGGTAAAGCCGACGAACCAGATATCATTGTTTGCCGTAGTGGTTCCGCTTTTTCCGGCGGCGGACATGTTCGGCAGGGCCGCGCGGGTGCTGGTGGAGTTTACGTTGACGCCGGGACGGGCAAACTTCCGGTTGCTCTGCATGGATGCGGACATGGCATCGGTCAGCAGGAACGCGGTGGAATCCTTTAAGGCCCGGTGGGTCTCCGGCTCCATCTGAAGCAGCACCTTGCCGTCATGGTTTAAAATTTTGGTGAAAAACTGCGGCTTGGTGTATGTGCCGCCGTTTGCGATTGCCGCAAAGGAGGCGGTCAGGTCCAGATTCGTTACGCCGTTGGTTAAGCCGCCCAGGGCGGTCGCCGCATTAAAATCCTTGTCGGTAAGGGTGGTGATTCCCATATTCTTGGCATATTCCACGCCAAGCTGGGGCGTCACGGTTTCCATCAGGGCGCGGACCGCCACGATATTCATGGAGTATATGATGCCGTCCCGTATGCTGGAATAGCCCAGGTAGCTTTCTCCGTACCAGTTCCGGAAGGTTTTGGTCCCCACGGTAAAGGGGGCGTCATAGTAAACCGTTCCCAGGGTAGCGCCGCAGGCATCCAGGGCAGGAGCGAAGGCGGAAACAACCTTGAATACGGAGCCGGGCTGGCGGGGTACGTTGGTAGCCCGGTTTAAGGTACGGCTGGCGGTTTTCTCGCCCCGGCCGCCGCAGAGGGCCTTTACCTGGCCGGTGGCCTGGTCCATCAGGACGAAGGAGGCCTGGGGCTGCAGGATGGTCTGGAACCGCTCCGCCAGCACCTTGTCCGTCTCCTTCAGCTGGTAAGCCTTGTAAGCCTCGACATCGGCCCTGGCCTCATCCTCAGACGGATACAGGCCGTCATACTTATCCTGAAGTACATTTTGATGATAGGACTCCAGATCCTTTTCGGAAAAATGCTCCGTGGTCCCATCTGCGTGGGTGACGGAAAGCCGGTATTCCACCGAATATTTCACCGTATCGTAATTGTCGGGGCTGTTGACCTCCTCATCCACGATGGCCTGAATCTCCGGGTCCTGGGTGGTGTAGATGGAAAGGCCGCCGCCGAACAGCAGGTTATAGGCCTGCGTATTGGAATAGCCAAGCTGCTCCATCAGCGCATCCATCACCTGGTCGATCAGCTCATCGGTAAAATAGCTGTAGGGAGAGGTGGTTTCCTTCGTTAAAAGGTCCACATCCTGGATACGGGCGTACACATCATCGGCCAGCGCCGCCTCCTGCTCGCTCTTATCGATGTAGCCCTGGTCAACCATGTACTGCAGGATGACCTTTCTTTTTTCTGCATTCTTTTCCTGACCGGATATGGGGTTTAACTTCACCGGATTCTGGGTGATTCCGGCGATAACGGTGCATTCCGATAAGGTCAGCTCGGAAACTTCTTTATTAAAGTACCGCTTGGCGGCTACCTTCACGCCCAGGGAATTGTTTCCCAGGTTGATGGTATTTAAGTAATCGGTGATAATCTGCTTTTTCGCCTCAAGCTGGCTTCCCTTGGCCTCGGTCAGGGCCTGCTCCAGCTTGACGGCCAGATACTGCTCCTGGAATTTCCGCTCCATGCGCGCGCCGAAGCTGGTTTCCCGTCCGCCCTCGAATACATTGTTCTTAATCAGCTGCTGGGTCAGGGTGGAGCCGCCTCCGGCGTAATCATCGGTCAGCACGCCTACCGCCGCGCGGGCGATGGAGCGTAAGTCGATTCCGTTATGGCTCCAGAAACGGGCGTCCTCGATGGCAACGAAGGCGTCGATTAAATCCTGGGGCAGCTCGTCGTAGGTGGCGGCCTCCCGGTTGGAGCCGGACATCACCAGCGTGTCCGTCAGATTCCCCTGACTGTCATAAACCTTGGTTGCGAATCCGCTGGGGCCGAAGCTGAACGGGTCCACATCCGGCGCGTTGTCGATGATTCCTTTGATAATGCCTGCTCCGATTCCGGCTCCGGTCAGAACCAGAAACAGCAGCACGATAAAAAAGAACTTGAATAAGTTCAGAAAAATCCGGCTGTTATATTTGCGGCGTCGGGAATGGGTATCTTCGATATTCTTCTTCGTGGCATCCATTCCGTAATGATATGAATTCATGAAATTCCTCCTTTACAGGGACTAAATCCTTCTGCATTAGTATACCAAATATTTTTATTCAATTCAATTAATAAAGGAATTTGTAAGATTCGTAAGAAAAGAGGAACGTATTTCCTTGCAAACCGGATGGGGGTCTGATAAACTAATGGTCAGGGTATGAAAGAGATCCGAGATTATCGAATAGAAAAACGGGAGGAACCTGCTATGCCGGAGGCGTATCGGATATGCTATGAGGGCGGACAGGGGGAAATCGTGGAGAAGAAATCACGGTTTATCGCCAATGTCCGTCCGGTGAAAACAGAGGAAGAAGCCAATGCTTTTATTGAAGAGATCAGAAAAAAATACTGGGATGCCCGGCATAACTGCTATGCCTATGTGCTGGGGGACCGGAATCAGCAGATGAAGTGCAGCGACGACGGGGAGCCCAGCCAGACAGCGGGAAGACCCATGTTAGATGTTCTGTTAGGGGAGGGGCTCCACGATGTCTGCGTGGTGGTAACCCGGTACTTCGGAGGAACACTTCTGGGGACGGGAGGGCTGGTGCGCGCCTATTCCCAGGCGGTGAAGGAGGGGCTTGCCGGAAGCCGCGTGATGGAAAAGCTGCCGGGAAGGAAGCTGACCGTCACGGCCGATTACACGGCGGTGGGGAAAATCCAGTATCTTGCCGGGCAGATGGGCGTGACCATCCTGGACAGCCAGTATACGGACCGGGTCATCATCACGCTGCTGATTCCGGAGCCGCAGAGGAAGGAAGCGGAGGAGAAAATCACGGAGGCCACCAACGGAACCGCTGTGATGGAATTTTCGGACCCCATGTACTACGGCCTGAACGGGAAAGATTTGGTGCTTTTTTGACAAATTTCGGCAGGGACAGAAGGCAGTTTTCGTTTCTTTTCGCAAACAGGAAAAAACGGGTGAAAATCCCCTTGAAATCGGGATATTTGGGTGATATACTTTAAAATTAGTGTGTTTTGACACGCTAGGAAACGTTGAAACGCTGTTCACTTGAAAACATTTTATGAAAGAAGAGTATCACACATTATGAAGATGAAAAGAGAAGATGTAAGAAATATTGCAATTATCGCTCACGTTGACCACGGGAAAACCACGCTGGTGGATGAGCTGTTAAAGCAGAGCGGTGTATTCCGGGCCAACCAGGAGGTGGCAGAACGTGTCATGGACTCCAACGACATCGAGCGGGAGCGCGGCATTACCATTCTGGCAAAGAATACCGCAGTGGAATATAAAGGAACCAAGATCAACATCATTGACACCCCAGGACATGCAGACTTCGGCGGCGAGGTAGAGCGTGTATTAAAGATGGTGGACGGTGTTATCCTGGTGGTGGACGCTTATGAGGGCGCGATGCCTCAGACCCGTTTCGTGCTGCAGAAGGCTCTGGAGTTAGACCTGCATGTAATCTGCTGCATCAACAAGATTGACCGTCCGGAGGCCCGTCCGGAGGAGGTTGTGGATGAGGTCCTGGAGCTGTTTATGGACCTGGATGCGTCGGACGAGCAGTTAGAGTGCCCGTTCCTGTATGCGTCTGCCAAGGCCGGATTTGCGAAGAAGAGCCTGGATGACCCGTCTGAGAACATGGTTCCTCTGTTTGAGACCATCTTAGACTACATTCCGGCGCCGGAGGGCGACCCGGATGCTTCCACGCAGGTGCTGATCAGTACCATCGACTTCAACGAATATGTGGGCCGCATCGGTATCGGAAAGATTGACAACGGCTCCCTGAAGGTGAATCAGGAGTGCGTTCTGGTAAACCATCATGACCCGGACAAGTTCCGCAGGATTAAGATTGGAAAGCTGTATGAATTTGACGGCTTAAAGAGAGTGGAGGTACAGGAAGCAAGAATCGGCGCTATCGTGGCGATTTCCGGTATTACGGATATCCACATCGGCGATACCATCTGCTCCCCGGAGAATCCGGAATCCATCCCGTTCCAGAAGATTTCCGAGCCGACCATCTCCATGTACTTCATGGTTAATGACAGTCCGCTGGCCGGACAGGAGGGTAAGTTCATCACCTCCCGCCACATCCGCGACCGTCTGTTCCGTGAGCTGAATACGGATGTCAGCCTTCGTGTGGAGGAGACCGATTCCGCCGACTGCTTCAAGGTATCTGGACGAGGCGAGCTGCATCTGTCCGTTCTGATTGAGAACATGCGCCGTGAGGGCTTCGAGTTCGCAGTCAGCAAGGCCGAGGTTATCTACCATTATAATGAGCGCAACCAGAAGCAGGAGCCGATGGAGATTGCGTATGTAGATGTTCCGGAGGAATTTACCGGAGCCATCATCCAGAAGCTGACCGCCAGAAAGGGCGAGCTGATGGGCATGTCCCCGATTACCGGCAATTACACCAGACTGGAGTTCAACATTCCTTCCAGAGGTCTGATTGGCTATCGCGGGGAATTTATGACGGACACCAAGGGAAATGGTATCTTAAACACCATTTTTGACGGCTACGGCCCATATAAGGGCGATCTGACCTATCGTCCGACCGGCTCCCTGATCGCATACGAGAGCGGCGAGTCCATCACCTACGGTCTGTTCAATGCCCAGGAGCGCGGTATCCTGTTTATCGGACCGGGCGTAAAGGTATATTCCGGTATGGTAATCGGACAGAATCCGAAGGCAGAGGATATCGAGGTCAATGTCTGCAAGACCAAGAAGCTGACCAACACCCGTTCCTCCAGCTCCGACGAGGCTCTGCGTCTGGTACCGCCGAAGGTGATGAGCCTGGAGCAGTGTCTGGAATTCATCGATACCGATGAGCTTCTGGAGATCACCCCGGTTTCCCTGCGAATCCGCAAGAAGATTCTGGACCCGACCATGAGAAAGCGTGCATCTTTTAAGAATAAGTAAATATATGGAGAATCCTGTCGAGAAGTTTCGGCGGGATTTTCTTTTTTCTGGTAATATTTTATTCTGGTATTTCATAGACTCTTTATGTGCAGCGGCGGGGCCGTCTGACCGGCAGACGGAAACAGCCGGAAGGCGGCGCCTGGCCGTGACCAATTGAATAGAAAGAGGAGAGAAATACTATGTCAGAAAAAATGATTGAAAACAACAAGGTGAGCGTAATCGGAAAGATTGTATCTGGATTTACCTTCAGCCATGAGGTGTTCGGAGAGGGCTTTTACATGGTGAATCTGGAGGTAAACCGTCTCAGCGAGCAGGCCGACATCATTCCGCTGATGATATCGGAGCGTCTGATCAAGATGGATGAGGATTATCAGGGCTGCACCATCGAGGCCTGCGGGCAGTTCCGCTCTTATAACCGCCACGAAGGGGTGAAAAACAAGCTGGTGCTTTCTGTGTTCGTCCGGGAGCTCCATTTCATGGAGGAATTTACGGATTACACGAAGACGAACCAGGTCTTTCTGGACGGATACATATGCAAGCCTCCGGTCTACCGGAAGACGCCGCTGGGCCGGGAGATTGCAGACCTTCTTCTGGCGGTGAACCGCCCATACGGGAAATCAGACTACATCCCCTGTATCGCCTGGGGAAGAAATGCCAGATTTGCCTCCGGCTTCGAGGTGGGCGGAAGAGTCCGGGTATGGGGCCGGGTCCAGAGCCGGGAATACACCAAAAAGCTCAGTGAGACCGAGTGCGAGAAGCGGGTGGCCTATGAGGTGTCTGTCAGCAAGCTGGAGTGCGGAGAATAGAAATCGTAAAAAATAGTAAGAAAACTGTAAGAAAAGTTTGCAAAAAGAGGGAATGTGTGCTATGATTGGCTTCGTTGCAAAAAGAAGCTGTCATGCATGGCATGACGCGCGTCTCACGGCAGGAGCGCCGAAGCGTTCCGGTAAGCTGAAATAAAGAGGTGCAAGACAGATGAAAAGCGGAGCGGTTCAGGTAATTTGCGGTCCCGGCAGGGGAAAAACCAATGCGGCAGTGGGCAGCGCCATCAGCGCGTTAGGAAACCATAAGAACGTGATCATGATTCAGTTTTTAAAAGGAAGCCTGGAAACCGATAAGATGGATGTGCTGAAGCGTCTGGAGCCGGAGCTTAAGGTATTCCGGTTTGAGAAGGCGGCTGCTTTTTTTGAAAACCTGTCCGAGGAGGAACAGGAAGAGGAGCGGATGAATATCCGGAACGGGCTGAACTTTGCAAAGAAGGTAATGACCACCGGCGAATGTGATTTGCTGATTCTGGATGAAATCCTGGGCATTATCGACTGCGGAATCATCACGGCAGAGGAGCTGATCCAGCATTTGGAAACCAGGGAGGATGAGATGTCCGTGATTCTCACCGGAAAGGTATTTCCGAAGGGGCTGGAGAAGTATGTAGATGAGATCTCCATGATTCAGGATGTTCAAGTTGACAAGAACCAGAATGAATGATAGTATAAAGGAAGCAGCTACAGGCTGCTGACAGGCTGTAAATGAGTAGAGGTTGCGCTGATTATGAGTACATTGCCGGATGTGCCGGACACAGGGGAAGGCAGTGAAAAGGGAAAAGCGCCGAAGAGCGGAAAGTCGGAAGTTCCGGTCTGGGCATATGGTGAAGAATCATATGACTGTCATCCAAGCGGATGGGGAGCTACTTAAAGAGCGGAATCATTCGAACTTTAAGGGGCTGACCAGTGTCAGCCCCATTTTTTGCAGATGGAAAGGAACAGGAGGAAAGAACATGGCAGTATTTGAAGGAGCAGGCGTAGCGTTAATTACACCAATGAAGCCAAACGGAGAAGTAAATTACGAAAAGCTGGAGGAAATCCTGGAGGAGCAGATTGCAGGCGGCACCGACGCGATTATCGCATGCGGAACCACCGGCGAGGCATCCACCATGACCCATGAGGAGCATGTAGAGGTCATCCGCTTTGTCTGCGAGAAGGTAGCCGGACGGATTCCGGTCGTAGCAGGAACCGGTTCCAACTGTACGGAGACGGCGATTTATCTGTCCCAGGAGGCAGAGAAGGCCGGAGCAGACGGTGTGCTGGTGGTATCCCCTTACTACAACAAGGCGACTCAGAACGGCTTGATCGCTCATTTTACCGCAGTAGCCGAGTCCATCCACATCCCGGTTATTTTATACAACATTCCGGGAAGAACCGGCGTGAATATCCAGCCGCAGACCATCGTGACCTTATGTAAGAACGTAAAGAATATCGTAGGCGTTAAGGAAGCAAGCGGAAACTTTTCAAGCATTGCGACCCTGTTAAGTCTGGCAGACGGATGCGTGGACGTATATTCCGGCAATGATGACCAGATTGTACCTCTGCTTTCTTTAGGCGGCAAGGGCGTGATCTCGGTTCTGTCCAACGTAGCGCCGAGACAGACCCATGACATGTGCGCCTCCTACTTTGCAGGAGATGTGAAGAAGAGCATGGAGATGCAGCTTCAGGCCATTCCGCTGATTACCGAATTATTCCGTGAAGTGAATCCGATTCCGGTAAAGGCAGCCATGAACCTGATGGGCAAGGAGGTAGGCGGCTTACGCATGCCGCTGACCGAGATGGAGCCTCAGAACCAGGAGCGGTTAAAGAAGGCGATGGAGGAGTACGGAATCCTGTAAGGAGACCGAAGGATACAAAGGTGGAGGTTCATCATGATTCGAATGATTATGCATGGCTGCAACGGCGCGATGGGTCAGGTGATTGCCGGGATTGTGGAGCAGGACCCGGAGATTGTCATTGCGGCAGGCGTGGATTTAAATACAGAAGCAAAGAATGGATTCCCGGTTTACCGGACCCTGGATGAGGTAAAGGAAGAGGCCGATGTGATTGTGGATTTTGCATCTGCAAAGGCCGTGGACGGTCTGCTGGATTTCTGCGGCCGCAGACATATGCCGGTGGTGCTCTGCACCACCGGACTGAGCCGGGAGCAGCTTGACAAAGCGGCAGAGACGGCCGGAAAAACCGCGGTTCTCCGCTCGGCCAACATGTCGCTTGGGGTAAATGTCCTGTTAAAGCTGGTGGCGGAAGCGGCGAAGGTGCTGGCGGCCTCCGGATTTGATATGGAGATTGTGGAGAAGCATCACAACCAGAAGATGGATGCCCCCAGCGGCACGGCGCTTGCCCTGGCGGATGCAGTGAATGAGGCGATGGGAAACCGGTATCATTATGTCTGTGACCGGAGCCAGGTGAGGGCAAAGCGGGAGCAGACGGAAATCGGAATCAGCTCGGTGCGCGGCGGCTCCATCGTAGGCGACCATGATGTGATCTTCGCCGGACGGGATGAGGTTGTGACGCTGAGCCATACGGCGTATTCCAAGGCGATTTTTGCCAAGGGAGCCGTGGCAGCGGCCAAGTTCCTGGCGGGAAAAGAAGCCGGCATGTACGATATGTCCGATGTAATCGGCTGAAAATTACAAAAAATACCTTCATAATTTTTTCGTGTCCGCACATACTAGCTCCAGAAAGAAAAAGAGAGCATGAAAGGAGACGGAACATTATGAAGAAAATCAAATACCAGATGCTGATACTGATGACGGCGGTTCTCATCGCATGTCTGTCGGGCTGCGCGAATGGAAGAAATGAGAACGGGGCGGACGCCACCTCAGGAGGAGGAACCTCCACGACGGAAACCACCGGCAGCCTGGAGAATGGAGGAACCGCCGGAGAGACAAGAACCGGTGCTGGAGAAACGGCCAGGGATGCCGGTCCCGATGACGGAGGCGCGGACGGGGATTCTTCCGGAGCCGGCACCACCGGAAGCACGGAAGGGGAAACCGGTGTGATTGACGGGCTCATCCGGGACGCAGAGGACGGCGTGGACGATTTATTTGACGGAGATACCGGACGGGAGAACGACCGGGAAATGAATCCGGAAACGAACCGGCAGGCTGAGTAGAATCAAAAGCTATCAAAATTCATCGGAAAGAAGAGGAAGCGGCGGAAAAACAGCTGCACCTCTTCTTTTTTTATGTTATCTCTTGTAAAATTTCTCCAAAGCTGATATAATGATGTAAAAATATGGAAGTCATCGCAGGATATGCAGACAGGAGGGATTCCGATTCCATACAGACAATTTTCCAGAAAAAGCCGCCGGGCGAAGCGGCGGTGGTTTTCCAGGTATCTAAAGAGGGCCGGACAGCGGGATCCGGCGGTAAAGCAGAGAACGGCGGACGGATTCGGGCGGAGAGAGCGGCTGTGGCAGCTTGTTCTGGCCGGCGCGGCGCTGCTTGCCGCTTACGGTGCGTTTTGGACGGCCCGGCGGACGGCGGTAAAGACAGAGATGAATTATTATGAGGCGTCCGTTCCTTCCGGACAGCCCGGCGTCTTCGAGGAGAGCAGCCCTTCCGGGACGGAGGGAAGGGGCTGGGAGCAGGAAATCTTCGGGGTGAAGCTTCGCTTTGAAGATGGACAGATTATTTTTTTTAAAGAGAAAAAAGAGATTAATTAAAAAAATTAATAGAAAAATTTTGAGAAAAATATTGTAATTGATTTTTCCTTGCATTATAATCCCTACTGTCTGAAAATGAATCAAGCAGAATGGAATAAAGGAGGTTTTGCGATGAATGACCGATATGTAAGTCCTCTGTCTGAGCGATATGCCAGCCAGGAGATGCAGTATCTCTTTTCTCCGGATAAGAAGTTTAAAACCTGGAGGAAACTGTGGATTGCCCTGGCGGAGACAGAAAAGGAACTGGGACTCCCGGTTACAGAGGAGCAGATTGAGGAGCTGAAGGCCCACGCTGAGGACATTAATTACCAGGTGGCCAGGGAACGGGAGCGGGAAGTGCGCCACGATGTAATGTCGCATGTGTACGCATACGGAGTTCAGTGCCCGAAGGCCAAGGGAATCATCCACCTGGGAGCAACCTCCTGTTATGTAGGAGATAATACGGACCTGATCATTATGACAGAGGCCCTGAGACTGGTGCGGAAAAAGCTTTTGAATGTGATGGCGGAGCTCGCCGGGTTTGCGGAGCGCTACAAGGACCAGCCGACTCTGGCCTTTACTCATTTCCAGCCGGCTCAGCCGACTACCGTAGGAAAGCGGGCGTCGCTGTGGCTCCATGATCTGATGCTGGATCTGGAGGACCTGGAGTATGTGCTGGGTTCGATGAAGCTGCTTGGCTCCAAGGGAACCACCGGCACCCAGGCAAGCTTTCTGGAGCTGTTTGACGGCGACCATGAGAAATGCCGCAGGGCGGACCGGATGATTGCGGAGAAGATGGGCTTTGCGGGCTGCTATCCGGTATCCGGGCAGACCTATTCCAGAAAGGTGGACAGCCGTGTGCTTTCCGTTCTGGCCGGCATCGCCCAGAGCGCCCATAAGTTCACCAACGATATCCGTCTTCTTCAGCATCTGAAGGAGGTGGAGGAGCCCTTCGAGAAGAGCCAGATTGGTTCCTCGGCCATGGCTTATAAGCGGAATCCCATGAGAAGCGAGCGGATCGCCTCTCTGGCAGATTATGTGATGGCAGATGTGATGAACCCTATGCTGGTGGCCTCGACCCAGTGGTTTGAGCGGACCCTGGACGATTCGGCCAACAAGCGCCTGTCCGTTCCGGAAGGCTTTCTGGCCATCGACGGCATTCTGGATCTGTATCTGAATGTGGTGGACGGACTGGTGGTGTATCCGAAGGTGATTGAAAAGCATATGATGGCGGAGCTGCCCTTTATGGCGACGGAAAACATCATGATGGATGCCGTGAAGGCAGGCGGCGACCGTCAGGAGCTTCATGAGCGCATCCGCACACTTTCCATGGAGGCCGGAAAGAATGTGAAGGTGAACGGCGGAGAGAACAATCTGCTGGAGCTGATTGCCGCTGACCCGACCTTCCATCTGAAGCTGGAGGACCTGCAGCGGACCATGGACCCGAAGCATTATGTGGGCCGCGCGCCGGAGCAGGTGGAGGAGTTCCTGAATGAAGTCATCCGCCCGATTTTGGAGGAGAACCGGGAACTGCTTGGCATGAAGGCAGAGATCAACGTTTAACAGAGGTAAGCTTGGGGAATGCGAATGTAACGTGGAGAGGAAAAAATGCAATCTGGGTCAATCCCAAAGGAGGAAATTACTATGGTTCGAGCTATCGTTGGTGCTAACTGGGGAGATGAAGGAAAAGGAAAAATTACGGACATGCTTGCGAAGGAGTCGGATATCATCATCCGTTTCCAGGGAGGAAGCAATGCCGGACATACCATCATTAATCATTATGGAAAATTCGCCCTTCACCTGCTTCCGTCTGGCGTTTTTTACGAGCATACCACCAGTATTATCGGCAATGGTGTGGCATTAAACATCCCGTATCTGATGAAGGAGCTGGATTCTCTGGTGGAGAGAGGGGTTCCGAAGCCGCGTATCCTGGTTTCCGACCGCGCACAGCTTCTGATGCCGTATCATGTACTGTTCGATACCTATGAGGAGGCCCGTCTGGCCGGCAAGTCCTTTGGCTCCACCAAGTCCGGAATCGCTCCGTTCTACTCGGATAAATACGCGAAAATCGGCATTCAGGTCAGCGAGCTTTTTGACGAGGATGTGATAAAGGAGAAGATCAGCCGGATCTGCGAGACGAAGAATGTTCTGCTGGAGCATCTGTATCACAAGCCGCTTCTGGTGCCGGAGGAGCTTCTGGAAACCTGCCATCAGTACCGGGATATGATTGCTCCTTATGTGTGCGATGTATCGGCATATCTTCACGAAGCGCTTAAGGAAGGAAAGACCATCCTCCTGGAGGGCCAGTTAGGCTCCTTAAAGGATACGGACCACGGCATTTACCCGATGGTAACCTCCTCCTCCACTCTGGCTGCATATGGCGCAATCGGAGCCGGAATCCCGCCATATGAGATTAAGGATATCATCACGGTGGTGAAGGCTTATTCCAGTGCAGTGGGCGCAGGAGAATTTGTCAGCGAGATTTTCGGAGATGAGGCAGATGAGCTTCGCCGCAGAGGCGGTGACGGCGGTGAGTTCGGCGCAACCACCGGACGTCCGAGACGGATGGGCTGGTTTGACGCAGTGGCAACCCGTTACGGCTGCCGCATCCAGGGCGCAACCGAGGTGGCCTTTACCGTGCTGGATGTGCTGGGCTATCTGGATGAGATTCCGGTATGCATCGGCTATGAGATTGACGGCCAGGTGACCAGAGATTTCCCGGCTACCGTAAAGTTAAAGAAGGCAAAGCCGGTGTACACCGTTCTTCCAGGCTGGAAGTGTGATATCCGGGGCATCAAGTCCTATGAGGAGCTTCCGGAAAACTGCAGAAAATACATCGAGTTCGTGGAGAAGGAGATTGGCGTGCCGATTACCATGGTATCCAATGGTCCGGGACGGGACGATATCATTATGAGATAGGCAGCTTTACAAGACAGGGATTCGTATAAGCGGAAAACGCCGAATCCGGCAGGAGAATAAAAACCTGCCGGATTCGGCGTTTTTCTTTGCTTAATCGTCGTTCTCGTCCATGCGCTTCTTTTTCATATTCAGAAGAAGCTGATACCCGTAGAATACGGCCGGGACCACCATCAGGCAGAATAAATCTGCCATCAGAAGCCGCAGCGCTTCTTCTGTGCCGATTATGGCAAGGATCAGGGCGGCAAGAATGAGAATGCCCATCAAAATCAGGCAGATGACCGCCAGCGGCCGTCGAAACCGTTCCATGCTATTCCTCCTCTGCAAGCTGCTCCCAGGCTTCATAAAGCCGGGAGAGCTCCTGGTCGATGTCTTCTTTTTCCTGATTCAGCTTCACCAGCTCCGCCACATTGGTGTAGATGTCTTCCTGGGTCAGAAGGGTGTCGATTTCGGCTGCCCTGGTTTCCAGATCGTGGATGGAGTCTTCCGTCTTCTTTAAATCATTCTGGCGCTTCCGAATCCGGGCCTGTTCCTCCTTCTGGGCCTTCCAGTCCAGCCGTCCGGTGCTGTCGGCTGCGTCCGGGAAAGCATTGCCCGGCATCCCCTGGGAGGCGCTGCCGGCGGTCAGGCCGGAGAGAGGACCGGCGGTTTTGGTTCCCAGAGCGGAGACAGGGGCCTGTCCGGTGTAGATTCGGGTCAGCTCTTCCTTTTTTTCCAGGTAATAATCATAATTACCAATATAGTTGATAAAGGTCTGGCCCGTCAGCTCCAGAATCCGGGAGGCAGTCTTGTTAATGAAATAACGGTCATGGGACACATACAGCACGGTTCCGGTGTAGTGGGTCAGGGCGTCCTCCAGAATTTCCTTGGAGGTGATGTCTAAGTGGTTGGTTGGCTCGTCCAGAATCAGGAAGTTGGCCTCGGACAGCATCAGCTTGGCCAGGGAGACGCGTCCCCGCTCGCCGCCGCTTAAATCGCCAATCCGCTTAAACACATCGTCTCCGGTGAAGAGGAAGGCCGCCAGCACGTTCCGGACCCTGGTGTTGTCCATATCCGGATAGGTGTCCTGAATCTCGTCAAATACCGTTTTCTCCATGTGGAGCACCTGCTGCTCCTGGTCGTAATATCCCACATGTACCTTGGAGCCGGGGCGGATTTCTCCGGTATCTGCCGGAAGCATATCCATGATGATTTTTAGCAGGGTGGATTTTCCGGTTCCGTTATTGCCGATGACGGCAACCCGCTCCCCGCGCTTAATATCGATATCCACATGCTGGAACAGGCTTAAGGAGCCGAAGGATTTACCAAGGTTCCGGATGGTCAGGACATCGCTTCCGCTTTCCGTCCGGGGCTCCAGGGTGATGCTCATGGCATCATTGACCTCGGTGGGCTTATCCAGCACCTCGATTTTGGACAGCATCTTTTCCCGGCTTTCTGCCCGCTTAATGGACTTTTCCCGGTTAAAGGACTTGAGCTTGGTGATTACCTCCTGCTGGTGCTTGATTTCCTGCTGCTGGTTTAGGTAGGCCTTCATCTGGGCCTGACGCAGCATGGAGCGTTTCTGGCTGTAGGCCTCATAATTTCCCTGGTAAACGTGAGCATGCCCCCGGTCCAGCTCCACGATCTTGCTGACCACCCGGTTTAAGAAATACCGGTCATGGGCCACGATGATGACGCTTCCGCTGTAGTTTAACAGATAGGTTTCCAGCCACGCGATGGATTCCATATCCAGGTGGTTGGTGGGCTCATCCAGAAGAATGATGTCCGGCTTGGCCAGAAGGAGACGCCCCAGCGATACGCGGGTTTTCTGGCCGCCGGAGAGGGTATTCACCTTCTTGTCAAATTCCTCCTCGGTAAAGCCAAGTCCCTTCAGGACTCCGATGACCTCGCTTTTATAGGCGTAGCCGTTCTCCAGCTCAAACTGGTGGTTTAACCGGCTGTACTCGGAAAGCATGGTTTCCAGCTCTCCGCCCTGGGCATCCTTCATCTGGATTTCCAGCTGGCGGATGCGCTCCTCCATCTGGATGATGGGGCGCTTAATCTCCAGAACCTCCTCGTAGATGGTGCGGGTGCTGGAAAGGTCCTGGTGCTGAGCCAGGTAGCCGATGGATTTTCCCTTGGAAATGACCACCTCGCCGGTATCCGCAGGCAGTTCGCCGATGATGATTTTTAATAAAGTCGATTTTCCGGCGCCGTTGATGCCCACGATGGCGGCTTTTTCGTGCTCTTCTATATGAAAAGAGACCTCCTGCAGGATGGTGTCGCTGCCGAAGGATTTGGATAGATTGCTGCATGACAGAATCATGTTGTCCTCCTAAAATGTAAAAAGGTATAAAATCGTGAAAGAAATCGCATAAATAAGCAGTATAAGTATAATATAGAAGGTAAATTTTTGCAAGATACGAAAAATCGTTTGACAATGATTTCACAAAACCCTATAATAGAAATTATAGAGAAAGAGGAAAAGGGAGTGAAATACGTGGAACACAAAGAAATTTCGAAAGCAGTGATTTCCAGACTGCCGCGATATTATCGTTATCTGGGAGAACTGCTGGAAGATGGGGTAGAGCGCATTTCTTCCAATGATTTAAGTGTCCGCATGAAGGTGACAGCATCACAGATTCGTCAGGATTTGAATAACTTCGGTGGATTTGGGCAGCAGGGATATGGCTATAATGTCAAGTATCTCTACACGGAAATCGCGAAAATTCTGGGAATCGACCGGCAGCACAACATCATTATCATCGGCGCCGGAAATCTGGGGCAGGCAATCGCAAACTATGCCAACTTTGAAAAGCGGGGATTTATCATTAAAGGAATGTTTGATATCAATCCACGGTTAATCGGACTGGTGGTCCGCGGCATAGAGATTCGCGGTGTGGAGGACCTGGAGAAGTTTATTGTGGAAAATGAAGTACAGATTGCAGCGCTTACGATTCCGAAGACCAAGGCGCCGGAGATTGCGGACCGCCTGGTAAAAGCGGGAATCAAGGCAATCTGGAACTTTGCTCATACGGACCTGGTGGTGCCGGATGATGTGGTGGTGGAGAACGTCCATCTGTCGGAAAGTCTGATGCGCCTTTCCTACCGGGTATGCAGCATGCAGGACCGGGAAGCGGAGCTGGCCAGCAGGAAGAGAGAAGAGGTTCACTGAACCGCCGGAAAGAGAAACCGGACCAGAAAAAAATAGGGAAAACAGCCGGCAAGCAAAGGGGTCTGCCTTTTTGCATCAGCCGGCTGTTTCTTGTCGGATAGAAATCTTTTTTTAAGAGAAAGGATGGCTTAAGTATGAGAGCGTTGGTGACAGGCGCGCAGATGAAGGAGATTGACCGGAGGACCATTCAGGAAATCGGGATTCCGTCGCTGGTTTTGATGGAAAGGGCTGCCATGGCGGTGGCAGCTGCGGTAAAGGAACGGACAGATAAGGGGGCGCGGGTCTGGTGCGCCTGTGGCTGCGGGAATAACGGCGCAGACGGCGTGGCTGTGGCCAGGATGCTTTATCTGGCCGGTTATCCGGTGGTGGTGGTGTACATCGGAGAGCGGGAAAAGGGAACCCAGGAGTTTAAGCTTCAGGCAGACATTGCGGAGAACCTGGGCATGAACCTGATCGAATACGAGGAATTTATTCCGGGAAGCTGTGATGTGCTGGTGGATGCGGTCTTCGGCGTAGGACTTTCCAGAACGATGGAAGGCGAATACCGGGAATTTCTGGAGATGCTGGAGGGCTTAAAGCCGGGGCTTACGGTAGCGGTGGATGTGCCGTCCGGAATCAGCAGCGACAGCGGCCAGGTGCTGGGAACCGCTCTCCGCGCGGATGTGACGGTCACCTTCGGCTGGGAAAAGCTGGGAACAGTCCTGTATCCGGGACGGGAGTATGCGGGCCAGGTGGTGATTGCGGATATCGGATTTCCGCAGGCCGCTTTCTGCAGGGAAGGAGCGGAGGCATTTACCCTGGAAGCGGCAGATTTGAACAAACAGCCCGGACGCCCGCCCTATTCCAATAAGGGAACCTACGGGAAGGTGCTGATTGCCGCCGGTTCAAAGAATATGGGCGGGGCCGCGTATCTGAGCGGGCTGGCCGCCTACCGGGCCGGAGCGGGGCTGGTGAAGATTCTGACGGCGGAGGAGAACCGGAGCTTCCTTCAGACCCGGCTCCCGGAGGCGGTGCTGGAGACCTATGATACAAAAAGCTTTGAGGAGGACCCGGAAGCCTACCGGCAGCGTCTGGAGGAGAGCTGTGAGTGGGCCGACGCGGTGGTGCTGGGACCAGGACTGGGCCGGGAGCCTTACGCGAAGCAGCTTGTGGAGATGATATTAACCATGGCCTGCACACCGGTTGTGGTGGATGCAGATGCCTTAAATATCATTTCGGAGAATCCGTACCTGACCGGGTATTTTACGGAAAATATCATCCTTACGCCTCACCTGGGGGAGATGGCCAGGCTGACGGGACTCTCCATCCTGGAGATACAGAAAAATCTGCTGGAGACGGCCCGGAACTACGCGTCCCATTACGGAATTACCTGTGTGTTAAAGGATGCGGCTACGGCAGCGGCCCTGCGGGACGGGCGGATGTATGTGAATACCAGCGGAAACAGCGCCATGGCAAAGGCCGGCTCCGGCGATGTGCTGACCGGCGTGATTGCGGCCCTTCTGGCACAGGGCATGGAGGAGACGGAAGGGACGGTGCTTGGCATATACGTCCACGGCCTGGCCGGGGACCGCTACCGGAGCGAGCATGGGGCCGGCAGCCTGCTGGCCGGGGAGCTGGCGGATTATGTGGGAAGGGTGCTGGGACAGCATCCGGATAAATGAGATTAAGAAAATCGGGAGGCAGTAAGATGGAGGACGAAAACAGAAGATACAGCCGGGTGTATGCTACGGTGGATCTGGATGCGGTGACGCATAACATGGAAGCGATGAGAGCCAATCTTCCGGAAGGAACGGGGATGATCGGGGTGGTAAAGGCCGATGGCTATGGACATGGGGCGGTTCCCGTTGCCAGGACCATCGATGGTTTTGTGGAGGGCTATGCCGTGGCCACGGCAGACGAAGCAATTCTACTGCGCCGTCATGGTATCAAAAAGCCCATATTAATTCTGGGGGTGACGCAGAGATGCCGATACCGGGAGCTGATTCTTTATGATATCCGGCCGACGATGTTTGAAAAGGAAGCGCTGGAAGCCTACTCGGCTCTGGCGGAGTCCATGGGAAGGCGGGCGCCGGTGCATCTGGCGGTGGATACCGGCATGAGCCGGATTGGCATGAAGCCGGATGCAGCTTCTGCCGATATGGTGCAGGCCTGCTCTGCGCTTCCGGGGATCCGGATAGAAGGCATGTTCACCCATTTTTCCACCGCCGATGAGGCGGATAAGTCCAGGACGGCCGTTCAGTTCAAACGTTATCTGGATTTTGCCCGCATGTTAAAGGAGCGGGGCGTAGAAATCCCGGTGAAGCACTGTGCCAACAGCGCCGGAATCATCGAATCCATTGGAACGGAGCTGGATATGGTCCGGGCCGGCATCTCCATCTACGGCATGTATCCTTCCGATGAGGTGGAAAAGAGAATGGTGCCGTTAGAGCCGGCGCTGGAACTGAAAAGCTGCGTCTCCTATGTGAAAACCATCCAGCCCGGAGATGAGGTCAGCTACGGAGGCACCTTCCGGGCGGAGCATGCGATGCGGATTGCCACCATTCCGGTGGGCTACGGGGACGGATATCCGAGAAACTTATCCGGA
This sequence comes from Lachnospiraceae bacterium, assembly GCA_030536455.1. Taxonomy (GTDB): domain Bacteria; phylum Bacillota; class Clostridia; order Lachnospirales; family Lachnospiraceae; genus Caccovicinus. The sequence goes on from JAUNPZ010000020.1 coordinate 30,773, forward strand.
AAGGGCTGGGTGCTGATTCACGGCCGGAAGGCGCCGATTCTGGGAAGAATCTGCATGGACCAGTTTATGGTGGATGTGACGGACATCGACGGCGTGAAGGAAGAGGATGAGGTGACGCTGATTGGCCGGGACGGCGAGGCGCGCATCCTGGTGGAGGACTTAGCGGAGGCCGGCGGAGGCTTTCATTACGAGATTGTCTGCAATCTGGGAAAACGGATTCCGAGAGTATACAAGTCCGGCGGACAGGTGGTGGGAACCAAAGATTATTTTCAGGACGTTTATTGACGGAAGGTGTGCAGACTGACCGGACTGCTGCCGCATATCATAATGTATAGGAGTGAAAAAACGGGCGATACTACCCTTAGAGCATGATAACGCTCTGGAATTATGATATGGAGAGTGAAAAAGGTGACAATCAGACGAGGTGACGTATTTTATGCAGATTTAAGACCGGTGGTCGGCTCGGAGCAGGGCGGCATCCGGCCGGTGCTGATCATACAGAATGATGTGGGAAACCGGCACAGTCCGACCGTGATCTGTGCAGCCATTACTTCCCGGATGAACAAAGCGAAGCTTCCGACCCATGTAGAGATGGATACCAGGCGGTGCGACATGATCAAAGATTCCGTCATCCTGCTGGAGCAGCTCCGGACCATTGACAAGATGCGGTTAAAAGAGAAAATCTGTCATATCGACGACGGACTTTTGGAGAAAGTGAACGCGGCATTGATGGTAAGTCTTGAAATTAGTACATAAGGACTTGTATTGTTCCGAGTACGAACCTTGACGAATGGATGGGAAGATGATATGATGGGCATGATTCAATCAAATACGAGGGGAAAAGGAGTGTCTGAAATTTCATGGACGATGGTTATTCGCCGCTTAGTTGGATGCTGTTAATTGGTTTTATCGTGCTGGAGGCCTGCTTTTACGGCTTTGGAGCTGCGATACAGAATGTAAATGCCGGGAAGCTGGAGCAGGATATGGAGGCAGGAAGCCGGAAGGCCGGAAGTCTGCTCCGGATTGTAAACCGGCCGACCCGGTTTGTGAATGCGATTCAGATTATGACCCATCTGGTGGGAATCGTGACCGGAGCCTATATCCTGATGAAGTTCCAGCTTCATCTGGAGGCGCTTTTGGGAGAAGGTTCCTTCTTAGAGGGCCGGGAGCTGGTTCTTCAGATTATCACCATGGCGGCTGCGGCGCTGTTCCTTCTGGTGGTGCTGGTCAGCTTCGGAATCATCATTCCTAAACGGTGCGCGGCCAGAAAGCCGGAGGAATGGGGCTATAAGCTGATGCCGATGGTCATGTTCCTGACCCGGCTCTTCCTTCCGGTGATTGCACTGATCAACGGCATAAGCTGGATGGTTCTTAAACTGGCGGGAATCGATATGAACAGCGGCGGAGAGAACGTGACGGAGGAGGACATCATGTCCATGGTCAATGAAGGCCATGAGCAGGGCGTGGTGGAAGCGGATGAGGCGGAGATGATTACGAATATCTTCCAGCTGAATGACAAGGAGGCTGGCGATATTATGACCCACCGCATCAATGTGGAGGCCATCGACTGCCATATGACCCTTGGCCAGGTGGTGGATTTCATCCTGAAGGAGGGAAGCAATTCCCGCTATCCGGTCTATGAAAAGGACATCGATGATATCATCGGCCTGCTACATATGAAGGACGCTCTTCTCTATGCAGATAATGAGGAAAACCGGGATAAGCCGCTTTCCGACATACCGGGACTGCTCCGGGAGCCGCATTTCATACCGGAAACCAGAAGCATCGATACCTTGTTCCGTGAGATGCAGGCGCAGAAGATTCATATGGAAATCGTGGTGGACGAGTATGGCCAGACGGCCGGCATCGTGACCATGGAGGATATCCTGGAGGAAATCGTCGGAAATATTATGGACGAATACGACGAGGAAGAGGAATTAATCCTGGCCAACCCGGACGGAAGCTTCCTGTTAGAAGGAATGACCCTTCTGGAGGATGTGGAGCATGCCCTGGGAATTACGTTTGAAGAGGAGGATTCCGAAACCTACGACACGCTGAACGGCTTCCTGATCTCCAGACTGAAGCGGATTCCAAAGGAAGGCGAGAGGCCGGAGGTCCGCTATCAGGGCTATGAATTCCGGATATTAAAGGTGGAGAATAAGATGATCCACTCAGTCCGTGCCGTGAAGATTCCGGAGTGGGCGGCGCAGAGCGATGAGCCGGAGAACGAGGAACAGCGGTAGCGGCAGAGACGGAGAATGAGGAGCTGCGGCAGGAACGGACGGAATAAAAGAAAAGAGCGAACGAAGAAACGGGATACAGCCTGGGGCGCGCCAGCATCCGGCAGCATGATGCAGCCGGTGCTGATGAGCCCCAGTGTTTTCGCCCGCAGGCCTGTGTCCCGGCCTGCGGGCCATTTTGAGAAGTCATTTTGAGAGACTGTCTTGAGAAGTCATCTTGAGAGGCCGTCCTGCGAGGATTTTGATACTAGGAGGATTTGATGAAATGCATTTGATACAAGATACCAGGGATATGCTGAAGGACCACGTTTTTCTGGGCAAGGCGCTGCGGATTGCCTGCCCGGTGGCCATGCAGGGCATGCTGAATACCATCGTAAATATGGTGGATACCATGATGATTGGCACGCTTGGCGCTACCGCCATCGCGGCTGTGGGTCTGGCGAACAAATTTTTCTTCGTGTTTTCCCTGTTGGTGTTCGGCATCGTCAGCGGCGGCGGAATCCTGGCTGCCCAGTACTGGGGAAACATGGATGTCAAGAACATACGGAAGGTGCTGGGCCTAAGTCTTCTGATTGCGCTGACCGGCGCCATATTCTTTCTGTCAGCCGGACTGCTGAATCCCACTGGCGTGATGCGGATTTTCACAGAAAGTGAAGCCAGCATCCGTCTGGGGGCGTCCTATCTGGTCATTGCAGTGCTCAGCTACCCGTTCACGGCCCTGACCAATGTATATGTGGCCATGCTGCGGGCGGTCAATGAAGTAAAGACACCGGTTATGACCAGCTGCATGGCGATTTTGATTAACATCGTGCTGAACTTCTTCTTCATCTTCCCGACCCGCCCGGTGCTGCTGTTCGGCATGGAACTGGTGATTCCGGGTCTTGGCCTTGGCGTAGTGGGCGCTGCTCTTGCCACCCTGGCGGCAAGAATCACGGAATCCACCGTACTGATATTTGTTATTTACTGGAAAAAATGGCCGGTTGCAGCCAAAATCAGCGAGATGTTCGGCTATTCCAGAGAATTTATCTCTCAGTTTGTCCGCACTGCCAGCCCGGTGATCCTGAACGAATTTATGTGGGGACTGGGAACGACCATGTATTCCCTGGCCTATGGCCGGATGGGGGATGACGCAGTCGCGGCCATCACCATCGCCACCACCATCCAGGATATCGTGGTGGTGCTGTTCCAGGGTCTGAGCGCGGCCACGGCCGTTATCCTGGGAAATGAGATGGGAGCCGGAAAGCTGAAGCGGGCGGAGAAGTACGCGACCAATTTCTTTATCCTCCAGTTCCTGGTGACCATAGCCGGAGCGGTCCTGATTGTAAGCGGAAGGTGGTTTATCATCGGCTGGTACCGCATCACACCGGAGGTCGCAAGAGACGTAAGCACTTTAATCATCGTCTTCGCCTTGTATATGCCGGCAAAGATGTTTAACTATGTCAATATCGTCGGCGTCCTCCGAAGCGGCGGCGACACGAAGATGTGCCTGTTTTTGGATACCAGCGGTGTCTGGGCCATCGGCGTTCCACTGGCCTTCTTAGGCGGCCTGGTGTGGAAGCTTTCCATCTCGCAGGTATATGCGCTGGTGATGCTGGAGGAGGTCTACAAGATGGTCCTGGGCTACTGGAGATACCGGCAGAAGCGCTGGCTGCGGAATCTGAATGCGGAGCTGTAGCGTGTGCAGACGGCTGGAGTGAATTTTCAAACAGACCGGATGTTCCGGAGGCGGCTGGAGCTTCAGCAATGGTTCGGAGGAAAATGAATTAGCAGGGCGGCTCCATGCCGGACAGTGGCGGAATACAGAAAAAATGCGTAAAAACCTGTAAAAACTGAGAAACTGGTACTTGCCACAGGAAAAAAACAGTGATAAAATGAGAAAGATGCACTGGAGCGTGCCGCCGGACAGAAGAACGGAGCGGGTACATTCCGAGCTGGACGAAAAGAAGCGGCTGTCTGACAGCCGGCGCAAGTGAAAAACAAAAGATTGAATGGAAAGAGAAAAGGAGCGTTTGTTTTATGTCAGGACATTCTAAATTCGCGAATATTAAGCACAAGAAAGAGAAAAATGATGCAGCTAAGGGCAAAATCTTCACCGTCATCGGCCGTGAGATTGCAGTTGCCGTAAAAGAGGGCGGCGCTGACCCGGCGAATAACAGCAAGTTAAGAGATGTAATCGCAAAGGCAAAAGCAAACAACATGCCAAACGATACCATTGACCGCGGCATCAAGAAGGCAGCCGGCGATGCAAACTCCGTAAACTACGAAGTATTAACCTATGAAGGCTACGGTCCAAGCGGCGTGGCAATCATCGTAGATACCTTAACCGATAACAAGAACCGTACCGCAGCGAATGTAAGAAGCGCATTCTCCAAGGGCAGCGGAAACGTAGGTACTCCAGGAAGCGTGTCCTATATGTTTGACAAGAAGGGTCAGATTATCATCGACAAGGAAGAATGCGACATGGACGCAGACGACCTGATGATGCTGGCGCTGGACGCAGGCGCAGAGGATTTCTCCGAGGAGGAGGACAGCTACGAAGTCATCACGGATCCGGACAACTTCAGCCAGGTCCGCGAGACCCTGGAGAAGGAAGGCATCCCGATGGCAGAGGCAGATGTAACCATGATTCCTCAGACCTGGGTAGAGCTGACCGACGAGGAGGACATCAAGAAGCTGACCCGTACTCTGGATTTACTGGATGAGGATGACGATGTACAGGCGGTTTATCATAACTGGGATGAATAATTAAAA
>JAUNPZ010000021.1 GCA_030536455.1 Lachnospiraceae bacterium
TCAATCGTCCCCGGCGGCTTAGAAGTCAAATCATAGAATACCCGATTAACCCCCTTCACCTCATTGACAATCCGGTTCATCACCTTCTGCAGCACTTCCCACGGAATCTCCGCGGCCTCTGCCGTCATGAAGTCGGAGGTCTCCACCGCCCGCAGCGCCACCGCATAATCATAGGTTCTGAAATCTCCCATGACGCCGACGGAACGCATGTTGGTCAATGCGGCAAAGTACTGGCCCAGGCGCTTGTCGATTCCGGCTTTGGCCACCTCTTCCCGGTAAATGGCATCGGCATCCTGTACAATCCGCACCTTCTCGGCAGTTACTTCGCCTACAATCCGGACGCCAAGCCCCGGACCCGGGAACGGCTGGCGGAATACCAGATATTCCGGAATTCCTAATTCCAGTCCTACCTTGCGGACCTCATCCTTAAATAAGGAGCGGAGCGGCTCTACGATTTCCTTGAAATCCACATAATCCGGCAGGCCGCCTACATTGTGATGCGATTTAATCACAGCCGATTTTCCTAAGCCGGATTCGATGACATCCGGATAAATGGTTCCCTGCACCAGGAAATCCACACGGCCGATTTTCTTTGCCTCTTCTTCGAATACTCGGATAAACTCTTCACCGATTATCTTTCTCTTCTGTTCCGGTTCGGTCACACCGGCCAGCTTCTCATAAAAGCGTTCCTGCGCGTTAACACGGATAAAGTTCAGTTCATAGGAGCCCTTGGGGCCGAATACAGCTTCTACCTCATCGCCCTCATTTTTTCTTAATAAACCATGGTCCACAAAGACGCAGGTCAGCTGCCTTCCGATTGCCTTGGAAAGCAGAACTGCTGCAACAGAGGAGTCTACGCCGCCGGACAGGGCGCACAATACTTTTCCATCTCCGATTTTTTCCCGCAGCGCTTCAATGGTGGTGTTCACAAAGGAATCCATCTTCCAGTCCCCGCTGCAGCCGCAGACATCATAGACAAAGTCGTGAAGCATCTTGATGCCTTCTGCGGTATGCATCACCTCTGGATGGAACTGGGTTGCATAAAGCTTTTTCTCCGCATACTCCATGGCTGCGATTGGGCAGACCGGCGTATGGGCAACGGCTTTAAAGCCCTCCGGTGCTCTGGAAATGTAATCGGTATGGCTCATCCAGCACACGCTGGTCGGATGGACATTCTTGAAAAGGACGGAGGAATTATCTACCTCCACCTCGGTCTTTCCGTATTCACTGACCGGAGCCGTGGCAACCTCGCCGCCTAATGTGTACGCCATCAGCTGGGAGCCGTAACAGATTCCCAGAATCGGGATTCCCATATCAAAAATAGCCTTATCAATATGTGGTGATTCTTCCAGATACACGCTGTTTGGACCGCCGGTGAAAATGATGCCTTTCGGGCTCATTTCCCTGATTTTCTCCAGCGGCAGAGTATACGGATGCACTTCGCAATAAACATTGCACTCGCGGACACGGCGGGCAATCAGCTGATTGTACTGGCCGCCAAAGTCCAGGACGATAATCATCTCTCTGTTCATGGAAAACTTCCTTTCCTCAAAGTATGAACCGGATTCACAAGGAATCCGGCCTTCTCTTTTGTTTTTCCCAATACGCTTTTGTTTTTCGATGCACATTCCACGCACTTTTGTACTTTCGGCATGTTTCCATGCATACTTTTGTACTCTCTATACTTTTTCCTGCGTATTTTCGTACTTTCAAAATCCTTCTCTTGTGTTTCTTCATCCGGCAGCTTTTCCTATGTACCTTCTGCAAACCTGCCTTCTCTTTCGAAAAAAGCAAAGAGATTGTACTTATTCTTCTAGTACAATCTCTCTTTATCTTTCGTATGTGCTCATTATAGCGAATCCTTTGACAAATTTCAAGAGGTTTTGACAAAATACCAGATTTTTTCTTACAAACTTTTTCCTAGGAACTTTTCTGATTTTTCTCCCGATATTTTTTCTCCTGATTGTCATTTCATATCCGCATCTGCTTTACCAGATTAAAAAATCCTGATTCCGAAGACGCAGAATGGCCTCTGTCAAAAAATAATCTCCGTAAATGATAGGAACCTCCCGGTCGGATGCCCGGTCGTATCTGGCGGAGCCATGAGACAAAATGGCATCCTCCTCCGGATTCCAGACGCAGAAATTTTCAGTAAGCGCCTGCAGACATCGTATCGAGGATTTTACATACAGGTCTTTTTCCAGCGGCTTCACATGCTCTGCAAGCTCTAAAAGGCCGCAGGCTGCACATGCGCCGGCTGTCGTATCGTAATAAACGGGCTGCTCCGGGGCGCGGAAATCAAGCAGCGGAATATAATCATGGACTGCCAGATTTGCGCAGAAATAATGAGCCGTCCGCTTTGCCGCATCCAGATATGCTTCCTTTCCCGTATAACGGTATGCCAGTGCCATCCCGTAAATTGCCCACGCCTGACCGCGGCTCCAGGAGGAACCGCTTTCGTATCCCTGGCCGCCTGGATTTCCCCGGTACTCCCCGGTAACCGGATTAAAATCTACCATATGATTGCAGGAGCCATCCGGCCTTAAAATGTAATGCAGCGCCATCTCCGTATGATTCACGGCAATCTGGCGATAGGCGTTGTCCGAAAGCTGTTCCGATGCCCAGTACAAAAGCGGCAGATTCATCAGACAATCCACAATTGCAATTCCGCTGCGCTCGCCGTTCCACGCTTTGATATACCTTCCGGCCGGATTATAGCGTCCGGCCAGAATTCCGGCGGCATGAAGCCCTCTCCTTCTGGATGATTCATTTCCGGTCAGACGATAATCCGCAACTGCCGTATGAAGCCACAGAAATCCCACATCATGGTCCAGCTTCGTATATTCTGCCAGCGCTGCGTCCAGACGTTTTTCAATCCCTTCGGCCGCATTTTTGAAACACTCCTTTTTCGTTGCATGATACATCTGCCACAGAATCCCGCTGTAAAAACCGTTCGTCCAGGCACTAAGCTCTCGCTGCCCCATATCCTCATACTTCCCGTTCACCGGGACATAAGGCATCATGGTTCCCAGGCGGATGCATTCGGCCTCCAGCTTTACCGAAAGCTTTTCCCATATTTTCTCCACCCAGCGCTGCGTTTTCTCATCGATTCCATAGGGATTGCACAGCGAATACCGGTTCGCACACCGTCCTTTTTCCTGACGTTCTTCCGCCTGACGCTCATCCCCATTCGGTTTATTCATATCCAGCTCATTCACATACTGCATAACAATTTCCTTCGCCAATTCGTATTTTTTTCTTTACAAATTCCGTTTCCACCAGGGTTTCCAGCTCACTTACGCCCGGATGGATTTCCACCTGAATCGCCGGAATGCAGACATTCGGGAAAATGATATTCATGTTGGAAAATGCGGTAATCACTTTTCCCTGACCGAAAACCGACGTAATCTGACTTTTCCCATTTCGGTCCCACACAGCCGCAATCTTCCTGCCTTCTGCACTGCACTCCTGCTCCAGCTTCTCCGTCTCCTCCATGCAGTTCGGATAAGAGAAACCACAGTCGTAAGCCGTACACTCCAGACTGCTGGTAATCCGGTGTCTGCGCCTATGTCCGTTTTCGGTCGGCCAGAGCCAGGTTTCCACCTCGATTCCTTCCACCGGACTCCACCTGGAATAAACCTGTTCATCCGTAACTGAAAATTCATGGCAGGCTCTTCTCACATAATACATACCATGCACATAAAAGATCAGCATATTATCTGTTCCCGCCTGCTCCAGATGATGATAGGAGCGGGATACACAAAATCCAAACCGGGAAGAATATGCAAATTTCGCATATTTCTCTGCCGCGTAAGGATGCTCCATGGTCGGGTACTGTCCGGCCGTCAGCGCCGTCACCTCATTTTCCCGATGGCACAGCAGCATATCGCACTCTTTTACCGCACGAACCGGCTGAAGTCCGGGCAGCGCCTCGCTTTCTGCCCGCCAGAACGGATGGTCATCCGGCAGCGCAAGGAATACAAAGGTTTTCAATGCCCAGTATGGGGAACCCGGAGCATTATACGTTTCCGACATCATCAGATTGGGATAGGTGTAGCCTACCGTAAGGACTCCTGCATTGTCAAAGATTGGCTGCTCCATCCAATATTCCAAATGACGTTCGATAATCCCCTTCATCACGCCCCAGGAAAAGCACTCGACTCCGGCCAGCGCACACGCGCTGAAAAAAGCGGCCTCAGCGAAACGATAGGTCAGAGAGCGTCCGAATGGAAGCGCTTTGCCCTCCTCATCGAACCAGTACAGGAAGGTTTTTGCAAATTCGCAGGCCCGTTTCTTAAAGCGTATCGAATTTTCCGGGTCCTCCTTCTCCATAAACTTTGCATACAGCAGACAGTAAAAATGGATTCCGAAGGAAACATAATAATCCTTCTGTGGACGCTTGCCATCCGAATACCAGCCGTTTCCCAGATAAAAGGACTCGTACCGCTCCATAGCATCCTTTACCTGCTCCGGGTTCCATTTCTTCCCCACGCTTTTTAATGCCAGATTGACCAATACCTTAAAATACTGCCAGTTATTGTCCGCCTGGGTATATAAATTAATCTGATACAGCCAGTCCGCCAGATGCTGCTGCCCCTCCTCACCCAGAGGTTCCCACAGCTTTTCCGGAACCATCAGGATTCCGTAGCTGATTGCCGCCATCTCTACCATGCGCTGGTCTTTATTATGAAGATTTCCCCAATATTCACCGGATTCCGGATTGGTTCCGGCCTGCAGTCCTTTCTGATAAACAGAAAGGAGGCTTTCATCCTCGCCTCCTCCTGCCCAGTAGGACGCCATTCCCCACAGAATTCTGGAAAACCCTTCCATTCCGGCAATCCGGTTTCCGTAGCCAGCCGATGCGGCCCCCAATTTCAGGTACGCGTATTCCGGGCTGTAATGGCTTTTTAATGGTTCCATCAACTCCAGCAGCATGTTCTGAAAATATGCCTTGCCTTTCATTGATTCCACTTTCCTTCCCCTTAATTTACTTATTCTCGTTTACTTGCTTTCCTTTAACTCATCCAGCACTTCCTGATACTGCTCAACCAGCTCCTTTGCTGCCTCTTCCGGAGTAACATCACCGTAAACCACTTCCTGGATTAAGTCCTTGCGGATGACCTCCAGCTCCGTATTGCCGCTGATCATATTGTTGGTATAAGAATTCGGCTCTGAAATCTCAACGCCTTTTTTCTGAATTTCGCTGACTACGCCGGCTTTAATCAGAATATCATCGGACTGTTTGGTTGGGCAGTATCCGACTGCGGTTTTGCAGATTGCGATGGATTCCGGGTCATTCATCAGGAAATCCAGGAATTTTGCCGCCTCTTCTTTATTGACAGAATTGTCGTTGATTGCAAAGCCGCGGTCACCGCTGTAAGCCACACCGCTGGATTTTGCATCTGCAGTAACCGGAATCGGCATTACATCCAGTTCGCTGTCAATGGAGCCCAGATACTTTGGCGCACTTCCGGTGTAATCCACAATCATACCGATTTTTCCGTTAATCCATTTGCTGTTCTGGTCGGCCTGTCCGGCAAAGGTTGCCGCATCGCCAAATGGCTCCAGCACATTGTTCTCATACAAGTCTAATACATTCTGAAATGCCTCTGCCGCATCTGCTTCCGTAAAGTTCAGATTGTAGGATTCTTCATCGACAATCGGCTTTCCCGTTTTCTGAACCAGATAAGGCTGAACGAACAGACGGTTCAGCATATCGGCATCTGCCGTCATCAGATAAGCATCCCCATCCTTCTCATGGATTGCTTTTCCCAGCTCCTTGATTTCATCCCAGGTATATCCCTTGCCTAAATCAATCCCATTGGCCTCTGCAAAATCCATATTTACATAAGTAACCGCACCGCCTACGGTACAAGGGAACACATTTGCTTCTCCCTTGTAGGTTCCTGCAATTTCCAGAAGACGATCCTTCAAAGTAGTCAGGTCGACCGGAAGCGCCGATAAATCTGCCAGATAATGCTTGGCTCCCTGGATATCCGGCAGCCATTCCTTGCTTAACTGGATGATATCCGGCGCCGTATTGCTGGAAAGGGTGGTCATAATCTTCTCATAGTAGCCGTCATAGCCCTGATATTCTGCCTCAATCGTTACATTGGGGTTCTTTTTCTCATAAGCTTCAATTACGCCCAGCAGCGCCTGATGTCTGCTGTCACTTCCCCACCAGGCAAAGCGAAGGGTTACCGGCTCGCCGGATGCAGCACCGGCGTCCGCCTTCGTCTCATTTCCTGCTGCGGTCTGCGCTGCTTCTGTTGCCTGGACAGCGGCTGTCGTATCCGTCTTCTCGCTTCCGCTTCCGCAGCCCGCCAGGGACGCTGCTGCTATCGATGCTGCCATCACGAAAGCTGCGTTTTTCTTTAACTGTTTTTTCATTTGATTTTCCTCCTATATTTCAGGAATGCCTTCTTGCATTCCAAAATTTATTTATGATATTACAGCGCGGCTTTTTCAGCGCGCCCTCTCTGTTTCATGCTTTTTCATGCTTTTTCTGTCATTTACCCCTTAACGCCGCCGGCTGTAATTCCTTCTACAAAGTAATTCTGAGCAAAGAAGTATAAAAGGATTGGAGGAATCAGAGAGATAAAGGACATCGCAAGCACCTGATTCCATGGGGTAGACGCCCCCTGGCTGTCAATTGACATCTTTAAGGCCAATGACAACGTATAATTCTTCACACTGCTGATATAGACCAGGTTGTTAAAGTAATCATTCCATCTCCATAAGGTCTGGAAAATGACAACGGAGAAGATGGATGGCTTCATCAGCGGCGCCAGTATCTTTACATATACCATAAATGGATTACATCCGTCCATATATGCCGATTCATCCAGCTCTCTTGGGATTCCACGCAGGAACTGAATCTGCATGAAAATCAGGAACGGATAGCAGGCCAGCAGCGCCGGAACCCAGAACGGACGATAAGTATCAATCCAGCCAAACTTATTGAACACCACATATCTCGGAATCATAATGACCGCATCCGGCAGCATCAGTGTGGAAATCATCAGCATGAACAGAAGCTTTTTCATCGGGAACTTGAATCTTGCAAATCCGTAAGCCACGATTCCGGTCGATAAAGCAGTCAGCGCCACAGTCGGCACTACCAGCTTAAAGGTATTGATATAAAAGGTCAGATAAGAAAACTGTCCGCTTCCTTTCCAGCCCTCACGGTAAGCACGGAAGGAAAAGCTCTCCGGAAGCAGTGTCATCTTGCCGAACAATTCTTTATTATCCTTAAAAGTAGCAAAAAACAGCCACACAAGGGGATAAATCATGACAATTCCCACTGCAATTAAAATGACATAAGCAATTAAATTACTTTTCTTCAATTTCATCAGTCTAATCCTCCGTCATTATAGAATACCCAGGCGCTTGATGAACGGAATACCAGAAGGGTAATCAACAGGATTGCCACAAACATCACCCAGGAGGATGCGGATGCATAACCCATTTTCAGGTTCTGGAATGCGTCCTCATATATTTTTACACCCATCAGGTAAGTACCATGGTTTGGTCCGCCGTTGGTAATGATAAATGCAGAAGTAAATTCCTGCAGCGCATGGATAATCTGCATAATCAGGTTAAAAAATACCACCGGAGTCAGCATCGGGAAGGTAATCCGCCAGAACTGAACCCATTTGTTTGCTCCGTCTACCTGCGCCGCTTCGTAAAGCTCGGTCGGCACATTTTTAAGTCCGGCCAGAAACAGCACCATGGAAGAGCCAAACTGCCATACCACCAAAAGGCTGATCGTAACCAGTGCAATATCCGGGTCTCCCAGCCAGTCTACTGCCGGAATATGAATCACGCCCAGCATCTTGTTCAGCATGCCTTCCTTCATAAACATGAATCTCCACAGAATCGAGATTGCTACGCTTCCGCCCATGATGGAGGGCAGATAATAGATGGTCCGGAATAAATTGATTCCTTTTAACTTCATATTCAGAATCATGGCCACGATGAGAGCCATAATCAGCTTCATAGGAACCGACATCAGCGCATACTTAAATGTAAGCAGGAAGGATTTTACGAAATACTTATCCTTTGTAAACAATCGGATATAGTTGTCCAGTCCAACCCATTCTCCATCTGACAGAATGGAAAAGTTTGTGAATGAATAATATAAGGACATAACAAGTGGGTATGCCTGCAGAATGCCGAATCCAATCAGCCACGGCAGGATAAACAGTATTCCCCATTTCCAGTTTTTCGGGTACTTTCTTACACGCGAAGCACCGTTATGTCTTGTCTGAAGTGGTAACATGAATGAATTTCCTCCTTTTCTCCTTGCTTGTTTTCACTGTCCATATTCTATCATGTTTCTTTTCCGCTGCGCCCCCGCTGTCATTATGAGCTGCTATCATTTGTATCTATCATAATATTAGTTTCCTATCTCTATTTTGGATAAATTACCGCTTTCGGGCTATCTGTTTGACGTGCAAATTTCCCCATGCTATAATTTTATCTGTTAAGCAGATGGTAACGTTTCTTCATGCTGAATGAAAACGAGGAGGATAAAATCATGTATGAACTTCTGATAGTCGATGATGAAGCAAACTCCCGCAATATCCTTGCTTCCTGTTTTCCATGGAATGAGCAGGGATTTCATATATGCGGTCAGGCAGACAGCGGCCGGGAGGCTCTGGAGCATTTAAAATCAAACACGGTGCATGTCGTTCTTACCGATATCACCATGCCGGGTATGAACGGCATCGAGCTGGCAAAAACCATTTCCGAGTTTCCCTCCTCCACACGGCCCATGGTAGTCTTTCTCAGCGCTTATGACGATTTTAAATTTGCACAGGATGCCATCCGCTATGGAGTGCGCTATTATGTTTTGAAGCCCACCAATTTTTCTGAACTGAAGGAAATTTTCGGAGCCGTAAAAAAGGAACTGGATGTGAAATACCAGCTTCAGCCAGATTTCTCTGACCGGCATTCCTCCGATGAAATCATACAGAAGGTTTTAACCTACTGCAGCGAAAACTACCAGGAAGGCTCCCTGTCTGCTCTGGCAGAATCTCTGTATATAAATCCTTCGTATTTAAGTCAGCTGATCAAGCAGAAAACATCCAAGACCTTTTCCGATCTGCTCAATGAAGCCCGGATGAAGCAGGCAGCCCTGTTTCTAAAAAATCCGTCCACCAAAATTTACAACGTCAGCACCATGATTGGTTATGTGAACCCCAATAACTTTGCACGCGCCTTCAAGGCCTACTGGGGCGTTACCCCTACCGAATACCGAAACCATGAAAAATAATCTTCGATTTGAAAAATTAAACAAAAAATATCATTCTACTACAATACGCTTTTTTATCAGCAGCCTCCTCATAAACAGCCTTCTGATTCTGATTCCGCTTCTTCTGATTGGTCTGTACAGCATTTTCCGTACCGCAAAGGAAAGCGCCCAGGCTGCTGAAAAAAAGGCATCTCTGATTTTAAACCAGGTAGACGATACCCTTGAGACCTTCTACACCCATGTAGACAATGCCTACCTGTTTTTTACTTCCAATCCCAGAGTAACACTGCAGTTAAAACAGGCATTTTCAGAAAAATCCTTAAGTCTGGATTCCATAAAGTCTGCGGAAAATATTTCACTGAATTTTCAAAATCTGATTTACACCGACGATTATCTGCAGAATATTTATGTTTATTTTCAGAACGACTATCACCGGATTTTTGCTCCGCTGCATGCCCGGCTGATTTCGATTTCCCCGGATACGGAGGCCCGGCTCATGTCCACTTATTACCACGCCGGCAGCGATGACGTATGGATGGAGCTGTCCGATGAGCCCCTGCTCTATTCCGAATATTCATCCTTAAATCTTCGAATCTGCAGAAAGCTGTACCGAAGAGCTACCGACGTGCAGAATGGACTGATTCTTTTCAGTTTTCATGCTGATAAACTGGAAAACAAGCTGCGAAGTCTTCTGGAATATGAAAATCAGCAGATTTTTCTTTTAAATTCCGATGGCAGTCTGGTGTGGCCGGACTCCCGGACTTTTTCAAAATCCGAGCTGCTTGCGCTTTCAAAGGAATTGTCCGATGCAGCGCCGGAAACAGCCTCTCCCGAAACGCCGGTAACGGTGAATCGAAACTATAAGGAATATACCGCCACTTATCTCCACTCGCCCCGTTCCTATGGATTGTCCTATCTGCTGCTGACACCGAAAAATAAAATTTACGAAACCACCATAAGCCTGACCAGTATGTATATTTTTATTACCCTGGTCTCCATCGGAATCGCATGCCTGCTCGCCTACTTAAAAACCAGGCACGATTATAAATATCTCAGTAAAATCATTCAGGTTTTCAGTGCGCCTGAGGAGGTGATCCATAAGCATTCCCCTGCTCCGAAAGGGAACTCCAGCCCTTTTGAATATATTCTGCTGAACGTAATCCACCTTTTTATGGAACAGGATTATCTGAAGATACAGGATTCCGAAAAAGCAGCCAAACTGCAGCTTTCAAAAATGCAGGCGCTGCAGCACCAGATCAACCCCCATTTTCTTCACAATACCTTAAATAATATTTATTGGGAATCCGTGAAGCTGACCGGCTCCGAAAATCAGTGCAGCAAAATGATATCAGATTTATCTGCTATTATGCGTTACTCGCTCAGCGACCCGCAGGAGGATGTCCCGGTCAGAAGTGAGCTTGATTATTTGCGAAAATATCTGGATATCATGAAGCTTCGGTATTCGGATAAGTTTCATGTGCAGTTTTATGCAGACGAAATCTGCCTGTCCTGCCCGATAAAAAAGATGCTGCTGCAGCCGCTGACTGAAAATGCGATTTATCATGGAATCAAAGAAAAACCAGGGAAAGGACTTCTTTCCATTTCGGTACACCGGAAACATGACCGGCTTTACTTTCAGATTTACGACACCGGAAACGGCATCCCTCCGGAAAAGCTGAAGCGCATCCAGGCGGATTTGAAAGAAAATCGTCTGAATACCAATGAACATATCGGACTGCTGAATACCAATTCCAGACTTGTTTTATCTTATGGCCCGGATTCGGAACTGCATATAAACAGTGTGTATCAGAAATTCACGGTAATATGGTTTTCCATTCCTCTGGCTTCCAGATCCAACACCGGAAACGATTCACATCCAGGCGTATAATGCAAAAACAGCGATTCTCCCGCAAAAAAGAATCGCTGTTTTTCTATTCTCTGAATCTTGATTTCTTTTATTACTTCTCCAGATACCGCTTCACATACTGCCCTGTATAAGACTGCGGGCACTCCGCCACTTCCTCCGGCGTTCCCCTGGCAATCACGGTGCCGCCCCGGTCGCCGCCCTCCGGGCCCATGTCAATGATGTAATCGGCCGTCTTAATCACATCCAGATTATGCTCAATCACCAGAACGGTGTTACCGCCCTCCGTCAGCCGGTGCAGAATCTCAATCAGCTTATGCACATCGGCAAAATGCAGTCCGGTGGTCGGCTCGTCCAGAATGTAAATGGTCTTTCCCGTACTCCGCTTGCTTAATTCCGTGGCCAGCTTGATTCGCTGGGCTTCGCCGCCGGACAGCTCGGTAGAGGGCTGTCCCAGTCTTACATAGGAAAGTCCCACATCGTACAGGGTCTGAATCTTTCTGGCGATGGTCGGTACGTTCTCGAAGAACTTCAGCGCCTCCTCCACCGTCATATTCAGCACATCGTAAATGCTCTTTCCCTTATACTTCACTTCCAGCGTCTCCCGGTTGTACCGCCTGCCGCCGCAGACCTCGCAGGGCACATAAACGTCCGGCAGAAAATGCATCTCAATCTTGATGATGCCGTCGCCGCTGCAGGCCTCGCACCGTCCGCCTTTTACATTAAAACTGAAGCGCCCCTTGGCGTAGCCTCTGGTCTTTGCATCGGTGGTGGCTGCAAATAAATCACGAATCAGGTCGAACACGCCGGTATAGGTGGCCGGATTGGAGCGGGGCGTCCGCCCGATCGGGGACTGGTCGATGGCAATGACCTTATCCAGCTTTTCGATGCCCTCCAGACTGGCGTATCTGCCCGGAATGGTTCTGGCCCGATTCAGCTTCTTGGCCAGTACCTTATATAAAATCTCATTCACCAGCGAACTTTTTCCGGAACCGGACACGCCGGTGATGCAGGTCATAATGCCCAGAGGGATATCTACATTCACCTTTTTTAAGTTATTTTCCGCCGCTCCCTTCACCCGCAGCCAGTCGGCCGGCGCCTTTCTCTCCTTCGGAACCGGGATCTGAATCCGACCGCTTAGGTAAGCTCCGGTGATGGATTCCGGACAGTTCATAATCTCCTCCGCCGTGCCCACTGCCACCACCTGGCCGCCGTGCTCACCCGCGCCGGGACCGATATCCACGATGCAGTCCGCTGCCCGCATCGTGTCCTCATCGTGCTCCACCACCAGCACGCTGTTTCCTAAATCCCGCAGATGAATCAGGGTTTTTAACAGCTTGTCATTATCCCGCTGGTGAAGGCCGATGCTTGGCTCATCCAGAATGTAGGCCACGCCCACCAGGCCGGAGCCGATCTGGGTCGCCAGACGGATTCGCTGGGCCTCGCCGCCGGACAGAGTGCCAGTGGCTCTGGAAAGCGACAGGTAATCCAGCCCCACATCAATCAGGAAGGACACTCTGGCGCGGATTTCCTTCAGAATCGGCCCGCCGATGGCTTCCTGGGTCGGGGTCAGCGTCAGTCCGTCCACAAATTCACGGAACTTGACGATGGACATGCTGGTTGCTTCATAGATGTTCTTCCCGCCGACGGTCACTGCCAACGACTCTTTTTTCAGTCTCTGGCCCCGGCAGGCCGGACAGGGGGTAATCCGCATATAGCTTTCATACTCCGCCTTGGAGGTCTCGGAAAAGGTCTCCCGGTAACGGCGGTTCACATTCTCAATCAGGCCCTCAAAGGCCACATCGTAGACACCTTCGCCGCGCTGGCCCTTATAATGCACCTTGATTTCTTTCCCCTTTGTGCCGTAAAGCAGCACATCCTTAATCTCCTGGGGATAATCCTGGAACGGCGTGTCCAGGCTGAAATGATAGTTCTCCGCCAGCGCATCCAGGATTGCTCTGGTAAAGCTTCCCTTCGCCGCGCAGGACTGCCATCCCATCACCACAATCGCGCCCTGCAGAATGCTTAAGGACTGGTCCGGAATCATCAGGCCCTCGTCAAACTCCATCTTATAGCCTAAGCCGAAGCACTCCGGGCAGGCGCCGAATGGATTGTTGAAGGAGAAGCTTCTGGGCTCCACCTCCTCCACGCTGATGCCGCAGTCCGGACAGGAAAAGCTCTGGGAAAAACGCAGAGTCTGGTTTCCGGACACATCCACCAAAAGAAGTCCGCCGGACAGCGCCATCACATTCTCAATCGAATCCGTCATACGCTTCTCGATGCCGGGGCGGATGACCAGACGGTCCACCACGATTTCGATGTTGTGCTTGATGTTCTTCTCCAGCTTAATCTCCTCGGAAAGCTCATACATGTTCCCGTCAATCCGTACCCGGACGTAGCCGCTCTTCTTGGCCTGCTCCAGCACCTTCACATGCTCGCCCTTCCGTCCCCGGACCACCGGAGCCAGAAGCTGTATCTTCGTCCGCTCCGGCAGCTCCAGAAGCTGGTCCACCATCTGGTCCACCGTCTGCTTCCGAATCTCCTTCCCGCACTTCGGACAGTGGGGAATACCGATTCTGGCATAGAGAAGCCTCATATAATCATAAATCTCCGTCACCGTGCCCACGGTCGAGCGCGGATTCCGGTTCGTTGATTTCTGGTCAATGGAAATGGCCGGGGAAAGCCCTTCGATGCTCTCCACATCCGGCTTCTCCATCTGTCCCAGGAACTGTCTCGCATAGGAGGACAAAGACTCCATATAGCGCCTCTGCCCCTCTGCGTAAATTGTATCAAAGGCCAGGGAAGACTTTCCCGAACCCGAAAGTCCGGTCAGCACCACCAGCTCATTTCTCGGAATATCTACTGAAATATTCTTTAAGTTGTGCTCATTCGCACCACGAATCTTGATATACTGCTTTGCCATCTTTGTACCTCTTCCGATTCCGTCCTCCGACGGAAGTCACGCACTTTTGTTCTTTCCGCTGACTGTCCGGCTGAAATGCAAAAGCTTTCTCAGCCCTCTCTTAGTCTGCCCTATTCAGGTAAGATTCAGTATATCATACTCATTTTTTATATTCAACTGTTTTCGAACAAATGTTTTTATATTGAATTGCCGTCCGCTATTGATACGGATATACATACACAAACTTAAATCCGTATGTCTTGGGTGCAAAGAATGGAAATAAAATCCGCAGCAGCCCTTTCGTCTGCACGGTCCGCGGATGCTCCAGCATACAGACATACTTTTTCCCGTCTATCCGTACCACCGGCTCCATGCCTTCATGGAGAAATTCCAGGGTCATTCCCTTCTGCCTGCAGTAAAGCTCCAGTTCCTTTGTAAACTCCTCCGGTTTCAGGATCGGCTCCTCCGGCTCAAACCAGAACGCGCAGTCCGGCAGGATATTCTTTCCTCTGGTGATGTAATCCCAGGCTGCATTGATAAAATGACTTCCCGCCTTCTCCTGTTTCTCAATCTCTTCCAGAATCTGCTCCGCATCCAGATTCTCAAGCTCCATCCGGCGCTTCATCAGCTCCTGGCACATGATTTCCATACCGCAGAGCTGCTCCTTCTCCTCCCGTATCTCTTCCCTGCGAAGCTCCAGACAGGACTTAAAATCCAGTTCCCCGTCAAACACCATTTTCATGGTACGAAGAGATACTCCCAGCTTTCGCATCAGCTTAATCTGCATCAGCCGCTCCACCTGTTCCTCCCCGTAATCCCGGTACCGGTTTATCTTCTCCCGCTTTACCTGTAAAAGTCCCATCTCCTCATAAAACCGAATGTTCTTGATGGTAATTCCCGTCAGCTCCTGTACTTCCTTGATTCTCATAAAATCCCCCTTTTCCACATGATTCCGAAAAAAGAACGGCGTTATCCTCTTTCGGTACCCGAATCATACACCATCCAGCTTATGGAGAGTCAAGGATTTTTATCAATCTGCTCTTTTATTTTCCTCAAAAGCCCTTCATAATCAACTTTTTTGAAATCTGTGGTATCTACTATGATTTTGCTGTCCCCGATGGAAAAGTTGTCCATTCCGCGTTCCGTAAAACCGTTTACAAATGCCTCATAGGACATCGGCGGAACCTCTCTTCTTTCCTTTTCCGGATAGCAGTCATTTACCACATGTCCCCGATGCCTCTCTGCGGTGCCGTTTCTTTCCACAAAGCGCTGATATATGATTCTGTCATCTCCGGTCAGCAGAACGGTAATCCCATGATAGCCGTATTTACAAAGCAGCTTTTCCAATCCTTCTCTGGAGATATGCTCAAAATTATTTTCCAGTATAAACGGCAGCCCGCATTTCATATGCTGCTCCGCCATATAGTACATAATCTCCATGCTGGCAGTCCCAAGAGCCACCTTCTCTTTTCTGGAATGAAAACCCACCGTATCATACATGATTTCCTTTATCTTATCCTTGGATATAACTGGAATTCCCAAATCCTTTGACAGCGCCTCTGCCATCACCGTCTTCCCCGACGCCGGAAGCCCCGCAACCAGAATACAATACATTTTCTTCTTATCCATCCCCAAACCTTCCCTTCCCGTTTTTAAACAGTATATCAAAAAAACCCAGTCCCATCAATCAAAGCCGCCCCAGACGCCAGACAGCAGACAGCAAGCAACAGGCACCAAACAGCAAACGCCAGACACCAAACACCGCATCAAAAAAAGAACGGCTCTCTTTCATTCCATCATGGCACCGCCACACCAAAAGACATCCGTTCTTTTCTTATTTTTATATCATGATATACAATTGAAATCCCTTACGCAAGCCAGCCCCCAGCAGGAAGTCCGCCGGTATTCTCACAGAAGACCGTGTGGAGACGCCGGTACTTAGGCGCGGTCCTTCACGCGCCTTATGTACCGCTGCGTCGGAACCGAGCGGGAGCGCGTCTGAAGGAGGATACCGGCGGACTTCCTGCGGACGGACACCGGCGGACGGGACAACCACCCAGATTTAACGTTCCTCTCTAAAATACGGCAGTCCCAGGCTCTCCGGCGGCTGGTACTCCCTCTTCTTTCGGAAACTGGTAAAAATCAGCACGATAATCGTAACCAGATACGGCAGCATCTTAAAAATCTCCTGCATGCTCCGTCCCAATCCCGGAATATACAGATACAGGATATACAGTCCGCCGAACAGGATGGAACCCCAGATGGCATTCACCGGCTTCCACAGTGCAAAGATAACCAGCGCGATAGCAAGCCAGCCACGGTCGCCGAAGCCGTTGTTGGTCCAGGTTCCGCCGGAATACTCCATCACGAAATACAGTCCGCCAAGGCCGGCGATGCCGCAGCCTAAGCAGGTTGCCAGATATTTGTAGCGGGTCACGTTGATGCCGGCCGCATCTGCCGTTCCCGGATTCTCACCTACCGCCCGCAGATTCAGTCCTCTTCTGGTTTTATTTAAGAAGAAGGATAATATCACAGCCAGTGCGATGGAAAGATAAGTCAGAAATCCGTAGGAAAACAGCACGTCTCCAATCACCGGGATGGAAGACAGCCCCGGAATGGGAGTCTTGAACGCATTGCCGGTGGTTGCCACGGAAATCTGGCCCACGCCGCCTGCAAGCTTGGACAGGGAGCCGCCGAAGAAGTTTCCAAAGCCCACGCCGAAGGTGGTCAGCGCCAGACCGGTTACATTCTGATTAGCCCGGAGGGAAATGGTCAGCACCGAATAAATCAGGCCGCCCAGCACCGCGCACAAAAAGGCACAGGCAAAGGCAATCACCATGCCCACAAGGCCGCTTGGATTCTCCACCGACTTCTCATAAAAGAATGCGCCGGTCAGTCCGGCGATACCGCCCATGTACATGACGCCTGGGATTCCCAGGTTTAAGTTTCCGGATTTCTCCGTGATAATCTCGCCCAAGGCCCCGTAGAGGATTCCGATTCCCTGGGTAATGGCTTTTTGTAAAAAGATAATCAGTACGCCCATCCTTTAACCCTCCTTGTGCTTTCCGGCCATCTTCACCTGATAATTGATGAAGAACTCGCTGCCTAAGATGAAAAACAGGATAATTCCCGTGATGATATCTGACGCATTTTCATTTAACTTAAACTGGGATGCAATCTGCATCGCGCCCTTCTGCATGAATACCAGGAAGAAGGAAACCAGAATCATCGCGCCTGCGTTAAACTTGGACAGCCACGCCACGATGATGGCGGTAAAGCCTCTTCCGCCTGCGGTACTGGTGGAGATGGTATGTCCAGAACCGCTGACCAGGATAAATCCGGCCAGTCCGCACAATGCGCCGGAGATGGCCATGGTCCGCATGATGACCTTCTTTACGCTGATTCCCACATAACGGGCCGTCTTTTCGCTTTCGCCCACCACAGCAATCTCGTAGCCCTGCTTGCTGTACTTCAGATAAATGTGCATGGCCAGAGTCACCGCCAGAATCATCACCACGTTCCAGCCATAGGTCAGACCGAACAGCGGAGGCAGCCAGCCGATTTTCGACTTGGAATTGATGATTCCCACCGTATTGGAGCCGACCGGGTTCTCCCAGAAGACGATACAGAAGGTAGTAATCTGCATGGCCACATAATTTAGCATCAATGTAAACAAGGTTTCATTGGTATTCCAGAAGGCCTTGAAAACGGCTGGAATCAGACCCCACACCAGACCGGCAGCCATACTGCTGACAATCATCGCGGCAAACAGCACCGGAGCCGGAAGCTTTCCTGCAAAATTAATCATGAAGAAGGCTGTCAGCACGCCGCCCATCAGCACCTGACCTTCCGCGCCGATGTTCCAGAACCGCATCTTAAAGGCCGGGGTTAATGCCACCGCAATACACAGAAGAATCGCCGCATCGCGGATGGTCGCCCAGGAACGGCGTTTCGTTCCAACAGCGCCGTCAAAGATTGCCTTGTATACCTCCACCGGATTTAACCGGGTGAGGGCGATAATCACCACCGCACAAACCACTAAAGACAGAAGCACCGCGATAATCCGGATGCCCCACGCCTTGGCAAATGAAATGTCATCTCGTTTTGAAATATGTATCATTCTTTTCCTGCCTCCCCTCTCTGATTCCGGGTCATAAGAAGTCCGACCGCTTCCTTCGTGGTGGTCCGTGCATCCACGATACCGCTCACCTTTCCGCCGCAGAGCACCAGAATCTTATCGCAAAGCTCCAGAAGCACATCCAGATCCTCGCCCACACAGAGCACGGCCACGCCCTGCTTCTTCTGCTCGTTTAACAGATTGTAAATGGTGTAGGAGGAATTAATATCCAGGCCGCGCACCGGGTAGGCCACCATCAGCACCTTCGGATTCGATGCAATCTCACGGCCCACCAGAACCTTCTGCACATTTCCGCCGGAAAGCCGTCTGACCGGCGTGGAGACACCAGGCGTCACAACCTCCAGGTCCTGGATGATCCGCTCGGCCAGAGACTTTGGTGTCTTCCGGTCGGTGAAAAACCGTCTTCCGGCCTGATAGCCACGGAGCATCATGTTATCGGTCATGCCCATGGAGCCCACCAGGCCCATGCCCAGACGGTCCTCCGGCACGAAGGACAGCTTCACGCCAAGCTTCCGGATCTGGGTGGTGGTCATCTTCGATAATTCCTCCTCGCCGCCCTCGGCCGGGAAATAAGTGATGGTTCCCTCCGTAATCGGCTGCAGCCCGGCGATGGCCTCCAGAAGCTCCTTCTGACCGCTTCCCGCCACGCCTGCAATTCCCAGGATTTCCCCGCTGAACGCAGTAAAATCCGCTTTGTCCAGGGTGGTGATTCCTTCTTTATTCACACAGCTTATTCCCTTGATTTCCAGCCGCTTCTGCGGATTCACTGGCTCCGGACGGTCGATGTTTAAGCTCACCTTTTTTCCCACCATCATCTCGGTCAGGGATTCGGCCGTGGCAGTCTTCGTCTCCACGGTTCCGATGTATTTGCCCTTCCGGAGCACCGCCACCTCGTCTGACAGGGCCAGCACCTCATGGAGCTTGTGGGTGATGATGATGATGGAGCGTCCGTCCTTTTTCATGTTCCGGAGGACGTCAAAAAGTTTGTCCGTCTCCTGAGGCGTCAGCACCGCCGTCGGCTCGTCCAGAATCAGCACATTGGCTCCCCGGTACAGCACCTTGATGATTTCCACGGTCTGCTTCTGAGAAACGCTCATGGTGTAAATCTTCTGGTCCGGGTCCAGCTCAAACCCGTACCGATCCACCAGCTCCCGGATTTTGCTCCGCACGGCCTGCATATCCAGGATTTCCTTTCCCGGCAGTCCCAGAATGATATTCTCCGCCGCAGTCAGCACATCCACCAGCTTAAAATGCTGATGAATCATGCCGATTCCCAGATCAAAGGAATCCTTCGGGGAACGGATGACCACTTCCTTTCCGTCCACAAAAATCTGGCCCTCGTCCGGGAAATAAATTCCCGAAATCATATTCATCAGCGTGGTTTTCCCGCTTCCGTTCTCGCCCAGAATCGACAGGATTTCTCCCCGGCGCACGGACAGGTTCACGCCGTCATTGGCCACAACCTTGCCGAACCGCTTTGTGATGTGTTTCAGTTCAATCGCATTTACACCTGTTTCCACAAGCAAACCTCCTTTATAAAAAATGGCGGAACCACCATATTCTGGCAGCTCCGCCTCCTGGCAGGCAGGACCGGTTACATCCGTTTATGCCGGGTGCATTCCATTCTGCCTCGCCGCTTTCACACGTTTTATGCTGTATTTATTTGATTAGTTGGTCTTCTCGGTGATGCCGTCAATGCGGATATCGAATGCCGGAGCAGAACCAAATTCAGACTCGTGGAAGTATCCGTCAGAAATGTACTCTACATCGATGCCTTCCTTCTTATAGGTATCCAGAGTCTTTCCGTCTACGGTCCAGGTAGAGGTATCAAATACATGTAAGGAGCCGGACTTGATGGCGTCCTCCACTTCCTTTACCTTATCTGCGGTGCCTTCTGCGATAGCGGCCTCATTTAACTCGGTAATCTTATCTGCGCCCTCTGCGTAGCCGTGGCACCAGTCGGTATCAATGGCCTTGCCGTCCAGCATGCACTGTACTGCGTAGGTGGTGTATGGACCCCACTCGATGGATGCGGAGGTCAGAGCCTGGGTTGGAGCGGTAGGAATCATGGAAATGTTGTAGCCGACTACCGGAACCCCTGCAGCCTCACAGGCAGTTGGTGCGCCGGTGGTATCTGCATGCTGGCTGATTAATACGCAGCCGTCTGCAATCAGAGCCTCTGCTGCTTCCTTCTCTAAGTCGAAGGATGCCCAGCTGTTGGTATAGGTAACTTCCATGGTAGCAGATGGACATACGGAACGCACACCTAAGAAGAAGGAGGTGTAGCCGCTGACAACCTCTGCGTATGGGAATGCGCCTACATAACCAATCTTGCATGCATCCTCGGTAACCGTACCGTCTGCAATCATCTCATTTAACTTAAGACCTGCAACCACGCCGGATACATAACGGGACTCAAATACGGAAGTGAAGTAGTTATGTACATTCTCCAGACCGCAGGATGCTGCCTGATAACCGGTTGCGTGGCAGAATTGGATTTCCGGATACTCCTCTGCTGCCTGAATCATGTAATCCTCAAAACCGAAGCTGTTGCCGAAGATGATCTGGCAGCCCTGCTCCGCTAAGTCTACGGCTGCATCATAGCAGGACTCATCCTCCGGAACGGTCCACTTGATAATCATCTGGTCGTCGGTTAAGCCGATTTCTTCCTGCATCTTCTTTGCGCCTGCGTAATGAGCTGCGGTATAACCCTCGTTCTCATCACCGATGAAGATGAAACCAACCTTTAAATCCTCTTTTGCAATGCCTTCGCCCTGAGCGGCCTCTGCTTCTGCCTTCGTTTCCTCAGCAGCAGTGGTCTCCTCTGCTTCTGCCTTCGTTTCCTCAGCGGCAGCGGTAGTCTCTGCAGCAGGAGCTGCGGTGGACTCTGCCGGCTTGGAACCGCCGCAGGCTGCTAAAGAACATGCCATGGCTCCAGCTAATACGATACTTAATAATTTTTTCATAACTGTTATCCTCCTTTTTCTATGCAATAAACAGTATCTATGACAGTATCATTATCTTTTGTTTGGCGGTTTTTGTCAATACAATTCCGTTGGATTTCCTATGTTTCCTCATAACTTTTGCTTATATGCCGGCTAATAACTGGAAGAGGGAACCGATGACCGGATTTCCGTCATCAATTCCCTCCTCATGCCTAACGATTTAATATATCCATAAATTCTTCGCCGGTGATGGTTTCCCGTTCCAGCAGATATTCCGAAAGCTCCGTCAGCTTCGCCGCATGGCTCTTTAAAATCTCCATGGCCTTCTCATACTGGCCCTTCACGATGGCAATGACCTCGTCATCCACCGCCTTTGCCGTCTCCGGTGAGCAGACCATCGAGCTGTCGCCGCCCAGATACTGATTGTTCACCGTCTCCAGCGCCACCATGCCGAACTGGTCGCTCATGCCGTAGCGTGTCACCATAGCCCTGGCAATCTTGGTGGCCTGCTCGATATCATTCGAAGCGCCTGTGGTGATGGAATGGAACATGAATTCCTCCGCCGCGCGGCCTCCGGTAAAGGTGGCAATCTTATTCAGCGCCTCCTCCTTGCTCATCAGGAAACGCTCCCCGGCCTCCACCTGCATGGTGTAGCCCAATGCGCCGGAGGTCCTCGGAATAATGGTAATCTTATGAACCGGCGCCGACTGGCTCTGGCAGGCCGCCACCAGGGCATGGCCAATCTCGTGATAAGCCACGATCCGGCGCTCCTTCTCCGAAACCGCCGCATTCTTTCTCTGGTATCCGGCAACCACCACTTCCACGCTTTCCTCTAAGTCAGACTGGGATACGGTGCTCCGTCCCAGGCGGACCGCCCGCAGGGCCGCTTCGTTCACGATGTTGGCAAGCTCCGCGCCGCTGGCTCCGGCCGTTGCTCTCGCCACTGCATTGAAGTTTACGCTGTCCTCCAGCTTCACATCCTTTCCATGTACCCGGAGAATGGCTTCCCTTCCCTTTAAGTCCGGCAGCTCCACCGGAACCCTTCGGTCGAAACGTCCCGGACGGAGAAGCGCCGGGTCTAAGGATTCCGGACGGTTGGTTGCCGCCAGAATCACCACGCCCTTCTTTCCGTCGAAGCCGTCCATCTCCGTCAGAAGCTGGTTTAAGGTCTGCTCCCGCTCATCATTGCCGCCGATTCCGCCGCCGTCACGCTTCTTGCCGATGGTATCAATCTCATCGATGAACACGATACAGGGAGCCTTCTCATTGGCCTGCTTAAACAGGTCGCGGACCTTGGCCGCGCCCATACCCACAAACATTTCCACAAACTCCGAACCGGAGATAGAGAAGAACGGCACATGAGCCTCTCCGGCCACCGCCTTGGCCAGCAGGGTTTTACCGGTTCCGGGAGGACCTACCAGCAGCGCGCCCTTGGGAAGCGTGGCGCCAATCTGAGCATATTTTTCCGGATTATGAAGGAAGTCCACGATTTCCTTCAGGGCCTCCTTGGCCTCCTCCTCGCCTGCCACATCCTCAAAGGTCTTTCCCGTCTCGGTTTCCGCGTAAATCTTGGCATTGGACTTTCCGAAGGACATGCTTGGTCCGCCCATATTGCCCAGCTTCTTCTGCATCATGCGGCCCATCACCTGTCCAATCACAACGAACAGCACGATCGGCACAATCCACTGGAACAGAATCACCATCAGAGGGGAAGCCTCCGTCACGATCTCCTCGGAAAAGCTGGTCACTCCGGCCTCCGTCAGACGCTCGGTCAGCTGCGGGTCCGGCCAGTTTCCTGTCTTATACGCCGTCACGCCCCACTCCGGCTTCACCTCTTCCTTTAAGGTAAACATCAACTCCTTGTCATTCCGGTAAACCTTGTCCACCTGCTTTGCTTCCACATACTCCAGGAACTGATTATATCCCACTTCCTTCACGGAACGCTCCATCATAGAAGGAAACAGAAATGCATTCAGCAGAAATACAATCAGCAGCACCAGTCCGTAATAATACAGAAATGGTTTTTTCGGATTTTTATTTTGGTCATCGCTTTTTACACCCATTGTTACTCTCCTTTTCATTTTTTTAACTACCTGTAGAATAATACCTGCCCCAACTTTTGTCAATATTTTATTGTAAATATTTATTTACTTTTAATAATTGTTGACATTTATTTCGAAATGTGATAAAAAACAAGATAGACGTTGCCACCACTATTAGGAAGGAGGATTTCTCTATGGACCCTGTTATGTCAGAGCAAGTCGGGAAGAATTTCGCTGATTTCTCTATTGTTTTTTTCAATCTGACGAAAAGCATATTCCGTCAGGAAAACCAGATTCGCGCCAATTCCCTGGCATTCCAGGTATTGATTGATTTAAACCAGCTTTCCCAGAAAGGACAAACCATTACCATGTCCGGTCTGGCGGACGACCTGCAGATTACCAAGCAGCAGCTCAGCAAGCTGGTAAATGCACTGGAGGAAAAGGAGCTGGTAGAACGGATTCACGACAAGGAGAACCGGCGCCAGGTCAATATCCGCATCACGAAGTCCGGTCAGGAGCTGATGCACGGCCTGCGGACGAAGCTACAGGAAACCACAGCCCAGCGTCTGTCCGTCTGCTCCAGCCAGGAGCTTTTACAGATTGAACAGGCTCTGGAAATTCTGATGCCGGTTCTGGACAAGCTTTCTTCCGGCTCCTGAACCATTTCACTTACTTCTATATATATGAAAGAATCGAGGTTTTTTTATGGCAAACACTATTGCACAAAATGACAAAAACAAGCTGGCTACCGCCCCCTTGGGACGGCTGATGGCAGAGCTGGCTATCCCAACCGTATTCGCCCAGCTGGTCAACCTTCTTTATAACATGGTAGACCGCATCTATGTGGGACGAATCCCGGAAACCGGAACCCTGGCCCTGGCCGGACTGGGCGTTTCCTTTCCTATTATTATCTTGATTTCCGCCTTCGCCGGTCTGGTGGGCATGGGCGGCGCGCCTCAGGCCGGAATCGCCATGGGCAAGCAGGACTACGACAAGGCCGAACGGATTCTTGGAAGCTCCACCGCCTTCCTGATTATCATGTCCATCTGCCTCTGCGGATTTTTCTATCTCTTTAAGCGTCCGATTCTGATGATGTTCGGCGCAAGTGAAAGCACCATTCCATATGCGGACAGCTACCTGGGCATCTACCTTCTGGGTACCATCTCTGTACAGATTGCCATGGGCTTAAACCAGTTCATCTCCTGTCAGGGATTTGCAAAAACAAGCATGATGACCGTGTTAATCGGCGCGGTTGCCAATATTATCCTGGACCCGATTTTCATCTACGGGCTTCATATGGGCGTAAAAGGTGCAGCCCTTGCCACCATCATCAGCCAGACCATCTCCGCTGTATGGGTATTCCTCTTCCTCTGCGGCAAGAAGACGCTGTTAAAAATCCGCAGAAAGAATCTGAAGGTGGATTTTTCCGTGCTGGCTCCCGTTCTGGCGCTGGGCATCTCCCCGTTCATCATGCAGTCCACCGAATGTCTGGTACAGCTTACCTTCAACACCGGTATGCAGAAATACGGCAACGACTACTTTGTGGGCGCTATGACCATCATGTTCTCTGTCTCCCAGATGCTGTTCCTGCCGATTCAGGGACTTTCCCAGGGCGGCATGCCGATTATCAGCTACAACTATGGCGCCGGAAACATCGACCGTGTCAAGAAGGCCTTTAAGCTTTTGTTCACCACCTCGCTGGGCTTTTCCCTCTGCGCTACCGGAATCATCCTGCTGTTCCCGAAGGTATTCGTCTCCCTGTTCTCCTCAGACCCGGAGATTATCCGCATCGGAACCTACGGCATCCGGATTTACTGTCTGGGCTTTACCTTATTCGGCGCTCAGTGCGCCTGCCAGCAGACCTTTATCGCACTGGGACAGGCCAAGATCTCCATGTTCCTGGCGCTGCTGCGTAAGATTATCCTGCTGATTCCGCTTGCCATCATCCTGCCGAAGATTGCCGGACTGGGAACCAACGGCCTCTTCCTCGCAGAACCGATTTCGGACTTTTTAGCAATTTTCACTACCGTTACATTATTTGCATTAAACATCAACAAAATACTAAACGGCATGGAGAAAAAGCCGGATACGCAGCCGAAAAAATAGAATACAATAAATCCTTATTTTCAATGTGCGCCCGCAGGGCGCGCAGCAAAGCAGGAGGGTGTGACAGCTCGATACCGGTCACACCCTCCTGTTTGCTTGATTCTGTTTTCGGTATCTTGTTTTCTTTATCCTGCGTTTTACTTTATGCTGCTTCCAGGATTCCACTTTAAATCCTCTTCCATCCAACGGGCCATGTTTTCAACATTGGCATTTATCACCAGCTTCTCCGGGAAATCCATGCTGTTTAAAAGTTCCAGGCTCATCGGTGCGCGGCCAATCAGACTGCAGAAATGGGAGTCTGTATCCACCACAATCCGCACCTCATATTTTTTACAGAGCATTGCGATTTTCCGACAGTTTTCAATCGACCCCGGCCGTACATGAAAGGATGCTTCATTGATTTCCACAATCTTCCCTGTCTCGCGGAAACGGCGGA
Organism: Lachnospiraceae bacterium; assembly: GCA_030536455.1. Lineage (GTDB taxonomy): Bacteria > Bacillota > Clostridia > Lachnospirales > Lachnospiraceae > Caccovicinus. Next base: position 25,690 of record JAUNPZ010000021.1, read on the forward strand.
TTACCATCTCATAGTCATAGGCAAAGCATGCTGTGCCGCTGTGTCCGATTATCTGTATCCCCGGCATCTCCGCAAGCGCCAGATAAGCAGCCGTATGCTCTGCAGTCGTACCCGGCCGACAGACATCCTCATGAAAGGATGCGATGCAGTAATCCAGCCGTTCCCTCCGCGTGTTGTCCGACAAATCAACATTTCCGTTAAAATCCAGAATATTGGCCTCTGCGCCCCGCAGCACCCGTACTCCTTCCACCATTCTCGGCAGCACCCGCAGATTCCGAAAATGGCCTTCCCCGGCCCCATCCTCCATGGCCGGACCATGGTCTGAAATTCCAACTGCATAAAGTCCCAGCCGGGACGCCGCCACAATATTCTCATACGCGGTGCTGTAAGCGTGCTGGCTCACATTGGTATGCGTATGCAGATCCGCTGCAATTCCTTTTATCAATCTAATCGCCTCAATTCCTGATAGATACATTCATATTGATTTCCATAGCTCTGATTTCTATGAAAATGGCCAAAATACCACCGGCGGAAGTCGGTCCGCTCTGCGATTTCATCCAGATACCGGTTGAAGGAATCCGTCTCATCCGTCAGGTCTCTTTCCTGAATCAGTTGGAGAGGTGCCGTATGGGTCAGCATGAAATCTGCCTTCCAGCCCGCCCCGGCAAGCGCCGCCGTTCCGTTCCTGCACTCCTCCAGTGTAGGTGCCTCTTCCTTCTGCCAGATATCCGGATGCCTCCGGATATAGCCATTTCCGGAAAAGCCGCCCCCCATCAGCCAGATTTTCCTGCCATCTATATGCAAAATCTGTCCCCGCAGTGCATGATAAATTCCCCGGCCCATACGGTGGACGCGGATTCCGTTCCAGTACGTCAGGGGCAGCTGATTCAGCGCGCGGAAGTCCTCGTGGTTCCCGTCAATCAGCAGAATCTGCGGAGCGTACTGCTCCAGCTCATGCAGGAACCAGAACCGTCCATTTTCCAAACTCCAGTCATTCGCCATATCGCCGAGGCATATGACCAGATCCCCAAGCTGAAGCTTCTGCAAAAGTCCGGCCGATGTCCTGTTTTCTCTGGTCAGGTGCCAGTCACTCGTTACATAAATCATAATGGCTCCTAATTCTTCATACCAGAGGTAGCGATGCCTCCGATAATATACTTCTGCAGCACCATAAATACCAGCAGAACCGGGATAATGGACATGCAGGAACCGGCAATAATCGACGGCCAGTCTACTCCATTATTACCGATATAATTGCGGATTGCAATCTGAATCGTATAATTTTTTTGCTTATTTAAGACAACCATAGGCAGAATATAATCATTCCACCGCCACATAAATGAGAAAATCGTCAGAATCAGGGTACTTGTCTTCGCCAGTGGAAGCATGATACGGGTAAAGATATAGATTTCCCCCGCTCCGTCAATCCGTGCCGCCTCCACAATATCCATCGGCATGGATACGAAAAACTGACGGTATAAGAAGATGCCGGTGGTGGACGCGACAACCGGCAGGATAACGCCCCAGATATTATTATAGAGATGGGTAGCCAGAATGATATCAAATTTCGGAATCATCTGCACTTCTCCCGGCACCAGAGTACCCACGATAAAATACAGGAAAATATATTGGCTCCACTTAAAATCTTTTCTGTAGACCGCAAGTGCATAGCCGGCCATACCGCAGATTGCCAATGTAATTACCGTACTCATCACCGCAATAAAAAAGCTGTTCTGCACATACTGCATAAAACCTTTGCGAAGCACTTTTTCATAGTTTGCAATTGAAAACTGCTGTGGAAAAAAATGCAGCGGATATGCAAACAGTTCTCCCTCTCCTTTGAATGAACTCATAAACAGCCAAATAATCGGGAATATCACAAGAAGGGTGATTAAAAAAGCTAACACAAACAAAGGCATACTATATTTTTTCTTTTTAATCATTGTCGTCTCCTCCGTTCGTAAACTTAAACTGAACCAAGGCTATCGCCAAAAACACAACCATCGCAAGAACGGAAATGGCAGAAGCATACCCATTTTTTCCGGAATTAAAGCCCTGCTCATAAATATACTGCAGAATAAATGTAGTCGAACTGCCCGGACCGCCGCGCGTCACACCCTGTACAACTGCATATTCTTTCAGTAAATCATTGGTAGACAGCATCAGTACAAGGAATGTTTCCGGCGCAATCATAGGGATGGTAATGTGAAGAAAGGACTGCCATCTATCCGCACCGTCTATCGAAGCCGCTTCATAAAGTTCCTTGGGAACGTTGTTGATAGCCCCAATAAAAATCAGCATAAAATACCCCAGGGAAGCCCAGTTTGAAGCAATTGAAATCACCGTTTCTGCCAAAACCGGATTCATGGACCATTCCAGAGCGGTTCCGCCCAGCTTCTGAATCATAAAATTAATCAGGCCATATTCTTGTCCAAACATCCAGTTTATCGTGATACCTACAATTAACGAAGAAAGCAGCACCGGAATGTATAAACCGGCCCGGAAAAAGGTCCGGCATCGCAGCCGTTTGGAAGTCAAAAGCACAGCCGTGCCAAGAGGGAGAAGAACCTTGAACGGAACATTAACCAACGTATACAGCAGCGTCCGCAGCATAGCCGCATAAAAATCACGGTCCTGCAAAACCTTTACATAATTCTTCAGCCCGATAAAATTCATTGTGTAAATTCCGTCATAGTCTGTAAGCGAATACCAAAATGACATGACCAGAGGCACAAAGAAATAAACCGTGTACAAAATGAATGCCGGTGCCAACAGAAACAGGAATGCACCTATTCGGGTATTTCGTACTCCTTTTTTCATATGTTTACATACACCTTTCTTTATCAGAACAATTCGACGGACAGTCCATACAAACTGCCCGTCAAAATGCTTCATATTCTATCCTTTGATTCTAACCTGACGCCGGGCAATTAATATTTCATAGCCCATCCGGACGCTTCGCTAAGCTGCTTTGCAAAATCATCCAGTGCTTCCTGTGCTGTCATCTCGCCAGCAACTGCACGGCTCATATTGGTACGATATCCATCCTCCGTGTAATTACGCCATCCAGAAAGCTCATCCTGAATATAAGCATCCGCACATTTGTCATACTCAGAAGAGAAAATCTTCTGATTTTCCACATCTGCTTCTGCATCAGGCGTATACTCCACATTCTTTAAAGTAGAAATCTGCTTGCTGTTATTTGCATAAATCTGATAATTTGCCTCATCATAAAACCAGTTGAGGAAATCAAAAGCCAGTTCCTGGTCAGCCGCCTTCTTCGGAATACAGAGGGCGCTGCCGCCGCTGATTGCAGACGCTTCCTTTCCAACTGGAGAAGTCATAATGCCCCATTCAAACGAAGAGATGTTCTTCTTGTATTTCTCATACTGCCAGGTACCGGAACAGTACATGGCAACATCGCCATTCTGGAAATAATCCGATGGGTTATCGGTAGACGCATTTGCCCAGATTGCCTTTGGCATCGTGCCGTCATCATTTAATCCGATAAAAAAGTTCAGCGCCTCCACGCTTTCCGGGGAATTTACATTTACTTCGTAAGCATCGCCATTCTTCGTCACCATGCTACCGCCGAAAGAATACATAAAATTATCATAACGTGCACGAGAGAAATCAACTGCCATACCATACTTCACACCCGTTTCCGCCTGAACCTTCTTCACATTCTCAGCCGCCTGCTCCCAGCTCCAAGCCTCCTTCGGGTCAGTCGGAACCGTAATACCGGCCTTCTCAAACAAATCTTTGTTATAATAAACACAGGTAACCGTCGCATTACGAGGAAGACCAGTTACCGTGGTGCTTGCATAAGCCTGTCCAAGCAGCTGCAGGGCATTGTCCTTAAAAATAGACGTATCAAAGTTTTTGCCATCAAACTCAACAAAGAACTCCGGATGAGCCTGATGAAGTCCGGTGGAAAGCACGATATCCGGCACATCTCCCTGCTTATCCATAACTGCAAATTTGGTTGTCTGGTCATCATAAGGAATAATCAATTCCTCGACCGTATTTCCCGTCTCTTCTGCCCAGGTCTGTAATGCAACATGCAGCGGGTCACTGTCAGACGGTTCTTCCGACAACAGTACATTCAGGGTACCAGACGCTTTCGCTTCTTCCGTCTGCGGTTCGCTTTCTGCCGCACCTGTAGTTGTTCCTGCTGCAGTTGTCTCTGCGGCAGTACTTCCCGCAGCACCTGTAGATTCATTGGACGGCGCAGTACCACATCCAGCCATGCTGACAGCCATCATAGCAGCCAGCGTTGCACAAAGCCATTTCTTTTTCATTTTTTGATTCCTCCAAATATTGTCATACTTTCTTTCGATAGGTCTATCGCAAATCCAAAAGCATTATAATTCAAATCAAGTACTGCTTCCAGCAAATGGGGGTAATTTTTATGTAAAGCATATGTAAACGATTTCATTGGTATACTCATTTCAAACGTAAAAAAACTCCGCTACGTTTTTCCAAGGCTGCAAATTTCCTTCTGCGCGCCTTCGCTTCCGTTGCCGAGTTTTTCTGTAATTTTATATTTTTTATTCCGTTCCATCCACCGGCTTCAACGTTCCCGTCTCATCCACCGCCACTCCATAGGAAATGGATTCCAGATACCGGAACAGCTCCTGCCGCTTCGCCTCATCCGTTACCTCTCTGGTGTAACCCGCGCCGGAAACTGCCGGAATGACCGATAAGCTGGTCTTCTCTCCATCCCACTCTGCCTTTAACAGCACCGTCCTCGGAATGCTGCTTCCAAACACAAAGTTTCCCAGACTGTAGACAATGGGCTTTCCCTGGTAATACTCCACTCCCTGAAGCACATGGGGATGGCTTCCGATTACCAGATCCGCTCCCGCATCGATGAACTGGCGGGCAAGCTGGCGCTGGTAGTCCTTTGGCCGTTCCTCCCGCTCCACACCCCAGTGCACATACACCACCAGGTAATCGCAGGCCTCCTTCCCTTTCCGGATTTCCTCCAGGAGAATGGCCGGGTCATAGACTGCAAGCATACCGGGGGACGATTTGGACGCCGCCCAGTCCGCAACCGGAATCACCCTGGTTGCTCCTAAGAATCCAACCGTCTTTTCCCCAATCAGCGTCTGGTAAAGTTCTTTTGCCCGATCCAGATTTTCACCGGCTCCCACATAAGGAATCCCGGCTTCATCCAGCGTCTTTCCGGTATCCAGAAGGGCGTCTATGCCGAAATCCAGCGCATGATTGTTCGCCAGCGTCACCAGGTCAATCCCCATCTCCTTCAGAATCGACACCTTCTCCGGCGGAAGCCGGAAGGTAAACTGCTTATCCGGCGCCGCCGTTCCCCGGTTACTGAATGGAAACTCCTGATTCACCATAAAAAGGTCTGCTTCCTTTGCCGCCTCGCGCAGGCTTTCTCCCACCACTCCCTGGATTCCGCCGCCGCTTTGGTAAGCGTTCAGCACATGGTCAGACAGCAGCACATCTCCGGCGAACGCCAGAGTAATGGAAGCGCCGCCTGGATTTCTGCCGCCATCCAGATTTTCCGGCGCATGCTGCTGTTCCGGTACACTCTGCTGTTCCGGCCCATTCGGCTGTTCCGGCGAATCCGAGGAGGCCGGTTCCATCGTTTCACTTTGAATCGAAAGCATGGTTGATTCTTCTTCCGTTTTTTCCATTTTTTCCGTCCTCTGCCTCCGGCCGGCTGCCGCCCACCCGGCCAGAAAAACCGCCGCCAATAACAGGAATATCACGCAGACAAGGCCCAAAATCCAGCGTTTTCCGTCTCGTTTTTTTCTGCTTTTTCCTTTCATCTGTTTCATCCTCATCATAACCGCTCCGTATCTGATTATTCACATATGAATTGTACCATGAGATTCCTTTCTCCGCAATTTAAAAGAACGCCCTTGCAAAGCGATTCCCGGAGCATGTTTGAACATTCACTCCGGACCCTGCGCAGACGTTCCTGCATTTCTGTTCTTCTTTTTTCTCTGCTTTCTTTTTTCTTTCCTGTTCCTTTTTTCCGCTCCCTTCTCCTCCGGATTGGAAGCTCCTCCCGATGCGTTTAAAACGCAATGACGATTCCGCCGTCATTTGCATAGACGGTGGCCACGCCGGCGGTCTCCGTAATCACCACTTCCTTAAAGCTGCCCCGCTTCTCCATTTCCTTCTTCACAAGCTCTGCGCGCTCCGGGCAGTTGCAGTGGGCGATTACCAGCGTTCGTTCCCTGGTGTCCTCCACGGAGCGGAATGCATGGTCGCACATCCGCTGCAGCGCCTTGGTGATGCCCCTGGCCTGGTCAATCTTTACAATCACGCCCTTGTCCCCGGCCATCACCGGCTTGATATTCAGCGTGGTTGCAAAAAATGCCTGCAGCCCGCTTAACCGTCCGTTCTTTCTCAGGATATCCAGGGACTCCAGCACAAAATACGTCTTCATATCATCCCGGTAAGCCGCCGCCTGGTTCTCAATCTCCTCAAAGGTCATGCCCTGCTCGCATAAATCACGGATATACAGCGCCAGGTTCAGTTCCCCGGCCGATGCGGAATGCGAACTGAACACACAGATATTCTTGTGTCCGTATTCCTCCTCGTAAAGCTGCTTTCCAAGAACCGCGCTGTTATAGGTTCCGCTCAGATGCTCGGACAGACAGATGACAAAGATATTCTCCTCCGGACAGTTGTATGCTTCCTTAAAGCTTTCCGGGGACGGACAGGCTGTCTTCGGGCACTCCGGGCTGCTCTTCATCAACCGGATAAAGCTTTTCTGGTCAAATGACTCGTCATCCACCACCATATCCGCGCCAACCTGCAAGGTCAGTGGCACCACCTGAAAATGCGGGTCCTTCTTCAGATCCTCGGTTAAATCAATGCAGCTGTCTCCAATAATTTTATATGTCATAATGTGCCTCCATTTAATTCCATATCATGTAGTTTCGATTACTACTTATTATAACATCATCTTTTTGCATTTTCAATCTTTTCATACCAGTTTTTCTGTGTTATACTAACAGATAATGATAAATGGCGTGTTCTCTCTGTCGGTTCGAAGGGGCAGGGAAACGCACATGCCAGGACAAGGAGATGAGTCCATGGGATTTTTAATCGCATTCTTCGGCTCCATCATCCTTCTGGTTCTTTTTGTAGTAGCCGTTACCGTCTCAACAGTATCCAGCTGCCTTGGCGCGATTGCGGATGATTTGAATGAGGACAAGGGCTGACAGCCGCAGAAGGAATCGGAAGGCCGGAAGACAGAAGAGGATGGCAGGCTGATATTTCATGCAGCAAAAAAGAGGAAACTGCTTTGCCCGCAGCCGGGTAATCCGGCGCCGGCTTTACAGCTTCCTCTTTTTCTCTGTCTTTACATTCTTCCAGTCTCTTTATCACTCCGCGGCCAGAATCATCATAATCTCATTGCTTCTCGCGATGAAACCGGTCATTCTCTCCGGAGTCAGGCTTCCGTGACTTAATTTTGCCAGGTCATAAAGCTGCTCGCAGATTTTTCCAACGTTCTCGCCGTCTTTATGATTCAGTACATACTGTACCAGCGGATGGTTCACATTCAGCACCAGAGTCTCCCCATTGCCGCCGAACATAGACGGGTCCATACCGTACATGTTGTACATCTTCATCATATCCTGCATTCTTCTGGATTCCTCGGAAACGGTGATCATGGAGGCAACGGAAGCATCCTTTAACTTCTCGGCCTTCACATCCAGCTTGTCATTGGCAAGCGCCTTCTTAAACGCCTCTGCCAGAGCTTCTCCATCTGCCTTGGCCTTCTCTGCATCCGCCTTGGCCTTTTCTTCGTCCTCTTCCTTCGTCTCTTCCTTTAAAATATCTGTGATGTCCGCATCAATCCGCAGGAACTTTAAGTCCTTGTTCTTCTGCTCCATCTGTCCGATAAACGGGCTGTCGATGTTATGAGTCAGAATCACCGCATCCATACCCTCTTTCTTGAACATGTTGATGTACTGGCTCTGCTCCTTCTCGTCCGTTACATAGAATACCTTGTTCGGATGCTTCTCCTTGTTCTCCTCCAGGCACTCCGGCAGGGTCAGATACTTACCCTCCAGGTTCTTGAAGATGATGTAATCCTTCATCTTCTCCTCGAACTTCTCATCCTTGATGCAGCCGAACTTGATAAATGGATTAATGTCATCCCAGTATTTCTCATAATTCTCCCGGTCGGTCTTGCACATACCAGACAGCTTATCTGCCACCTTCTTGGTGATATAATCGGAAATCTTCTTTACAAAGCCGTCATTCTGCAGAGCAGAACGGGAAACGTTCAGAGGCAGATCCGGACAGTCAATAACACCCTTTAACAGCATCAAAAACTCCGGAATCACTTCCTTAATATTATCCGCAATAAATACCTGATTGTTGTACAGCTTAATGGTTCCCTCCAGGCTGTCATACTCCATGTTAATCTTCGGGAAATACAGGATGCCCTTTAAGTTAAATGGATAATCCATGTTCAGATGAATCCAGAACAGCGGCTCCTTGTAATCCATAAATACCTTGTGATAGAAGTTCTTGTACTCCTCCTCGGTACACTCATTCGGATGCTTGTTCCACAGCGGGCTGACATCATTCAATGCCACCGGGCGCTTTAAAATCTTGTATTTTTCCTTTGCAGGAGAAACCTCTACCACTTCCTTGGTTCCGTCTTCCTTTTCCTTCTCCTCGGTCTTCGCTTCCTCCACAATGGTTTCCACGATGGTATCCTTCTCTGTCAGTTCATCCTTCTCGATGGTTTCGTACTGCGGCTCTGCTGCACTGTTCTCCAGGAAAATCGGAACCGGCATGAAGGAACAGTATTTCTCGATGACCTCTCTTGCGCGGTATTCATTGGAAAACTCGGTGCTGTCCTCATTCAAATACAAGGTAATCTTCGTACCGAAATTCTCCTTGTCACCCTCCTCCATCTCGAAGCTGGTGCCGCCCTCAGACTCCCAGTGAACCGGCTTTGCATCCTTCTGATAGGAACGGGTATCAATCGTCATCTTGTCCGCAACCATGAATGCAGAGTAGAAACCCAGACCGAAATGACCGATGATCTGGTCCTCATTGGCCTTATCCTTGTACTTCTCCATGAAGGCCTGCGCGCCGGAAAATGCAATCTGGTTGATGTACTCTTCTACCTCAGCCTCCGTCATACCAAGGCCGTTATCCTCGAAGGTGATGGTCTTGTCGTTGGAATTCACGGTTACTAAAAGCTTGTACTCCACATCCTCCGGCTTCTCAAACTCGCCCATCAGCTCCAGCTTTTTCAGCTTTGTGATGGCATCACAGCCGTTGGAAATCAGCTCACGGTAAAAAATATCGTGGTCGGAATACAGCCATTTCTTGATGATTGGGAATATGTTCTCACTGTTAATTGATAAACTGCCTGACTTTGCCATAACGAATCAACACTCCTTTTTCTTTTTTACTTCCAAATTTATCGTAACGGCGTATGGAAACTGCCGTTTCTCAGCATCTTTTTGCCTATGTCAAGTATTTTAATACGGTCTGAGAAAAAAGTCAATAGAAAATTAGCACTCATTTTGATTGAGTGCTAGTAATTATGTTGTTTTGCTTTATTGTTTACATTTTTTTACATATATGTTATACTTAAAAAACAGTATCTTTATATTGTGTCTTTTCAGGCAGTTCAGCCAATTTTCCCGAAGAATCCAAATAGTAGGGGCATATAGATGGGAAATCCCATTTTCCATCCATCTGCACATATTTCGGACAGGTATTGCACCTGTCTTATTTCCAGCCAGACAGGGGAATCCGTCCATGCATGAAGCAGCATGCAAATGTGTAACCGATAATTGAATTTTTACAGAAAGGAAACCATATGAATGAAATTGAACATACGATTCAAATCACCCCGGAAGGGAAAGCGAAATATGACGAAATACTGAAAACGCTTTTGGCAAACAAACAATTTCTGTCACGCATTATGAAACGGTTTGTCTCCGAATTTTCGGCCT
>JAUNPZ010000138.1 GCA_030536455.1 Lachnospiraceae bacterium
GATTTTATTCGGCGCTGCAGAGGGTGATATTGACTTTTCGGAAGCAAACGAAGAACATGGAGCGCAGGAAGTATGGAATCCTGAATCAAAAACGCATCGGGGAGCGGATAGCAAATGAGATCCTGATGCTCCTTCGTTCCGGAAAGAAGTACAGCCGGGAGGTGTCTCTTTTTGAACCCATCGGAGTGGATAAGGACGGCGAGGCGGTCAGTCTGGTGGATGTGATTGAGATGGAGAACAAGGAGGCCATCGAGGACCTGATTTTTGAACAGGACGTGAAGAATCTGTACCGCTGCTATGAACAGTGCCTGAAGGGGACGGAAAAAGAGGTAATCGGGATGCGCTACGGACTGTACGGAAAAAAGGAGCATACCCAGCGGGAGATAGCCCAGAAGCTGGGAATATCCCGGTCTTATGTGAGCCGGATTGAGAAGAAGGCGCTGGAAAAGCTGAGGGCCGGTTTTGAGAAAACGGAATAACAGATAATGGTAAATCATTGTAAAGCCTGCTGCTAAATGGTATAATATTAGAGAAACCAGGGAGAGAACAGAAAAGGGAGTGGGCATATGGCAATCAAGTTTCCGCTTGGCATTGATAGTTTTGAGGAAGTTCGCGATGGACATTACTACTATGTCGATAAAACCGAATTTTTAAAGGATTTGCTGGGCCGGCAATTTAAGGCGACTCTGATTACGCGGCCGAGGAGATTTGGTAAAACGCTGACGATGAGTATGCTTCAGGATTTTTTTGACATAAATCGGAAGAGCGCAGTGCATTTCGCAGGACTGAAAATTTCGGAGGATGCCGTTCTATGTGATAAATGGATGAATCAGCGCCCTGTTGTTTTTTTGACCTTTAAAAGCGTAGAGGGCGCTTCCTTCAAGAATGCCTATGAGATGTTTGAAATTTTGATTTCGGAACTGTATCGGAAGTTTTCTTTTTTGGAAAAGAGTAAGAAATTAGACGAAATCGACCAGGAACTTTTTAAAAGGTTAAAATCACGGGCAGGTGATTTTGGAGAAATAAAAAACAGCCTTTATACATTGACAAGAATGCTTTATACGCATTATGAAAAAAAGGTCATCCTCTTATTCGATGAATATGATGTTCCGTTGGCAAATGCGAGCGAGAATCATTATTATAAAGAAATGATGGAGTTAATCCGCGCCCTTCTCGGCAAGGCGGTGAAAACAAATGAATATTTAGAGTTTGCTGTTATGACGGGGTGTTTGAGGATTGCGAAGGAGAGTTTGTTTACCGGAATCAATAATTTTGTTACGGATTCGATTATTGGAGATCGTTTTAATGAATGTATCGGATTTACGGATGAGGAAGTTGAACAGCTTTTGAAGGATGCCGGATTTTCGGAGCACATGCATGAAGTGAAGACCTGGTATGATGGATATCATTTTGGGGATGTCAATGTCTATTGTCCGTGGGACGTTCTCAATTATGTATCCGCATTACAGGAGAATCCCAAAAGCCAGCCTCAGAACTACTGGGGTTCCACAAGCCATAATGGAATTATCTATCAGTTTATCAGCCGCGAAGGCTTGGATGTGAATTCAAAATTCGAAAAGCTGTTAGACGGAGGCTGTATTACGGAGGAGATTACCGATGAACTTACTTACGATACGATAAATTCTTCCGAGAAAAATTTATGGAGTCTGTTATATTTAACGGGGTACCTGACAACGGCAGCAGAACAGTCAAAAGTACCAAATCGAAATTTTGCCACACTTCAGATTCCGAATGAGGAAGTCAAATCCATCTTCAAAACCGCTATCGTGGATTGGTTTCAAGAGTCCATGCAGTTAATGGACCGGAAGCCCTTATTTGATGCCTTATGGAATGGCAATACAGAAACGGCTGCTGCCATTATTTCAGACATCCTTTTTGATACCATCAGTTTTCATGACTATAAGGAGAGCTACTATCATGCATTTATAGCCGGTATTTTTTCAGGCGCCGGCTACATCGTAGAGTCCAATCGTGAAGAAGGAAACGGCCGTTCTGATGTTGTGATAAAGGACCGAAAAAATCGTCGTGCGATCATAATTGAGGTGAAGCATTCGGATAATGAAAAACGCATGGCGAATGACTGCGAGGAAGCATTGAGGCAGATTGAACAGCAAAAATACAGGAAAAGCATCGAACGCGGCTATAAAACCGTTCTTGCGTATGGAATTGCGTTCTATAAAAAAGAATGTAAAATGAAACGGTATCAAAACCGTGATAAGAATAAGTAACAGCCGGCATCGGCAGCCGGGAATGCGCAGAAAGAGTCCGCTCGTCGTAAGACGGCGGGCTCTATTTTCTTCCCGTGAAGCCGCGATTTATAGAACAAAGGCTTTATAGGACAATGGCCTTTTCGACCCCGGCATGTTTCACCAGAAATTCCCAAAGAGTATCCGTGTCGGTGTCGGCCTGGCCCTCCGGCAGCAGGAACGCCTGATTTTCTGCTGTAAAGAGGTAGATGCAGTTCTTGTTTCGATAGACCCGGCAGACCGATTCCCAGCGGCAGCTAAGAGGAGGCGTTTTTTTCTGCGGCCATGTAATCGTGATCCCCTGCGGCGGGGCGCAGAGCCGGACGGTGTATACGGCAGTCGGTTTCTGGATGTGCATCTTTTGTATCTGCTGTGTGATGGAGCGGAAAAACATAAAAAAATACACGCCGGGGACGATAATGGCAATTCCAAGCAGTACACATCCCATCAGGATAGCCTGGTCTGCTCTCTGATGCATAGCAAAGCAGATGCAGGCAGACAGGGCCAGGATTCCGGTAAAGACAGCGGGGGATTTCCAGCGTTTTTGCCGATGCAGGGTATCAAATACTGCAAAATCGTGAAATTGTTTTCCGTCAATTTTAACGGGAATTGTTATAGAATCTTGATGCATGTGTTCTCACTCCTTTTCTGATTTATCCATATCTTAGCGTAAAATGCAGAATTTTACAAGCTGTTGCAGGAAATTTTCGGCAATCTGTTGTTGACGGAAAAAAAACATGGTAAACTAAAGAGTACTGGAATTAATTTTCAAGCCTGTCTGGATGCAGGTAGGAAGGAAATGAATTGAATTTGGGAATGGGGTACAGTATGAAGAATATATGGATTTCGCTGTCATTAAAACAGAAGCTAAAGGCATTCACAATCATCGTGATTTCTGTCATGTGTGTGTCCGTGCTGCTGAATTTTCAGCTTATGAAGGTGTTTTCAGACAGCTTTGAAGAAATTCTGGATGACAATTCCAGATGTTATGATTTCCAGGAGGCCTTGAACCAGGAATCAAAGACCTTTAATGCATATGTACGGAGGAGGACGGAAGAAAGCCGGGCGGAATATGAGCGGGCGAGAGACCGGGCTGCGGAGTGTGTCCTGGCCCTTCCCTTTGATTATGAGCGGATTGGAAGGGAACGTTTTGCAAGAACCTGGAACGTGGTAAATGGTTATGAGAATTACAGCAGCGCCAGAGACCAGATACTTCAGAGCAAAGAAGTGAATAAGGAGTATGTAACCAAATTGTACCAGGTTTACGATATGCAGTCCTATCTTCAGATATATGCCAGCAGGCTGGTGGAGGCTACATTAAAGGAAGAGAACCGAAGTTATCAGGAGAAGGAAGGGCTGTTTCATTCCATTCCGTACCTGATATTGATTTGTTCGGTCGGAATGACAGCGATTGCGGTTTACCTGTCACGGACGATTGGAAATCTGGTGATTCATCCGCTGGAGAAGCTGGTTGCGGCCAGCCGGGAGATTGAGCGGAATGATTTCAGCGGGAATGATCTGGTGGCCGAGAATCCGGATGAGATGGGAGAGATGGTGCGGGCTTTTAACCGGATGAAGCATGCTACGGCGGGATACATCAATACCTTAAAGAAAAACAATGAGATGGCCTCCCGGCTTCACAGGGAGGAACTGGAAAAGATAGAGATGGAAAAAAGGCTGGACGCGGCCAGATTGGAAATCCTGAAAAGCCAGATCAATCCACATTTCCTTTTTAATACGTTAAACATGATTGCCTGTATGGCAAAGCTGGAAGGCGCAGCAACTACAGAGAAGATGATAACCAGCCTGAGCAATTTGTTCCGGTATAACTTAAAGACCTCGGAACAGATCGTGCCTCTGGAGCAGGAGCTTCGGGTGGTCCGGGATTATATGTACATCCAGCAGATGCGGTTTGGAGGCCGTATCCAATTCGAATGCCAGGTAAAGGCAGATGCGAAGCAGATACGGATACCGGCTTTTACGCTCCAGCCGCTGGTGGAGAACGCCATTATCCATGGACTTTCGAAAAAAGAGCAGGGGGGCAGACTGCTGTTAAAGGTATGGCAGAAGGACGAGCTGGTTATCGTTTCCGTGGCGGATACCGGACTGGGGATGGCAGAGGAGGAACGGAAAAAATTAGAGGCGGCGCTGGAAGGAAAGAGAACGGCGAAAGTAGGAATCGGACTTGGAAATATCTATCACCGGATTCATTCCATCTATCAGGATGGGCAGCTTCGGATTTTCAGCAAGGCCGGAAGCGGCACGGTAATTCAGATGTGGATTCCGCAGAGAAAGGTTTCCGCGGCGGAGACAGCTTCGGAAAACGAAAAGGAAACGTTAGCAGAGGAGGGAACAGGGGATGTACCAGATGTTGATTGCAGATGATGAGATGATTGAACGGATGGTTTTGTATCAGACGCTTCAGAAGAATCTGGAGGGACGCTGCCAGATTTTTCAGGCGGAGAATGGAAGAGAGGCAGTGAGGATCCATGAGGAGCAGCAGATCCAAATCGCCATTTTGGACATTGAGATGCCTGGAATCAACGGAATCGAGGCAGCGAAAAAAATCCGTGAGACGGATAAAGACTGCTGTATTATCTTTCTGACGGCGTTTGATGATTTTGATTATGCAAGAAAGGCCATCGGACTTCGTGCTCTGGATTATCTTTTGAAGCCTTATGACGAGCAGGAACTGATGCTTGTGGTGGAGGAGGCGTTCAAACTTGTGAATGAGCGCCGGAAACAGGAGAAAAGCATACCGGAAGAGGCGGTCCGGCCGCCGAAGGAGGATGGAAACCGGGATGCGGATGTGAATTTTCGTATGGCGGAGGGCGCAGAATTAATTCAGCAGTATATCCGGGAGAATTATATGAGGGAGATATCCATGCAGGATTTGGCAAAGAAGATGAATTATTCCGAGGTCTATTTCTGCAAGCTGTTTAAGCAGTGCTTTCATAAAAATTTTACTGCATATCTGATGGAATACCGGGTTGAGGAAGCAAGAAAAATGCTGGAGCGGCCTACGGTCAATGTAAAGGAGGTTGGCAAGGCGGTTGGTTATCCGGATTCCAATTATTTTGCTAAGGTATTCAAGCGGGTTACGGGACAGAGCCCTTCGGAATATCGGGCGGAGCTGCTGCATATGGGATGATGTGTACGGCAGCTGGCAAAATGCATAGAAAAGAAAAAGAAAATGTAAAGATGTTGTTAAAAATAGGATAAAATTCTACTAGCAATGTTAAAATCTTACTATTTATATAAAGAATGCATTAAGGTATAATAAAAACATGCAGGATAGATATCCAAAATGCACAAAATCAATGGAAAGATTAAAGGAGGAATTGGTATGATGAAGAAAAAACTGATGAGCACGGTACTGTGTGCGGCGATGGTTGCAGCTTCCCTGGCAGGATGCGGTTTGAAGAGCCCGGAGCCAACCACAACTGCGGCGGCAACCGAAGCAGCAAAAACAGAAGCAGCAGAGAAAACAGAGGCTGCAAAAGAGAGTGAGACGGAAGCTGCAAAGGAAGCTGGCGGTGCAGCGGCAGACCCGGCTGTTACATTAGTTATGGCAGAGGTAAATCCCCTTGATACGATTGTTGGTATGACGGACAGCAAGTTCAAGGAACTGGTGGAAGAAAAATCCGGTGGTTCCATCACAATTGACCTGCAGGCCAGCGGTGTTCTTGGTTCGGAAAATGACGTACTGGATACCATGCTTGGCGGCGGCGGCACCATCGATATGTCCCGTATTTCTGCATTTGCTCTGACCAGCTACGGCGGAAAGAAATCCTCCCTGCTGTCTGTACCATATACCTTTGCAGGACGTGAGCACTTCTGGAATTTTGCAGACAGTGATCTGGCACAGGAATTCCTGTTAGAGCCGCAGGAGAACGGCGCAGGCGTGCGCGGTCTGTTCTACGGCGAAGAAGGTTTCCGTCATTTCTTTACGGTTAAAGAAGTAAAGTCCCTGGAAGATTTAAAGGGGATGAAGCTTCGTGTATCCAATGACCCGATTATGAACGGTATGGTAGAAGGCCTTGGCGCAAGCCCGACCGTAGTATCCTTTGGCGAGCTGTATTCTGCACTGCAGACCGGAGTCGTTGACGGCGCTGAACAGCCAATTGCGAATTATAAGTCCAACGCATTCCCGGAGGTTGCCAATAACCTGATTCTGGATGGACATACGCTGGGTGCGATTCAGGTCATCATTACCGATGAGGCATGGGACAAGCTGACTGAGAATCAGCAGAATGTTCTGATGGAGGCAGGAAAGGAAGCTTCCAAGTACAACCGAGAGATTTCGGAAGGCAAGGAAAAAGAGGTTCTGGAGCAGTTGAAGGCGGAAGGCTGCAACGTAGTAGAAGTTACCGATATTACTCCATGGCAGGAAGCTTGTAAAGATATTATTGAATCTGCTACCAAAGACAACAAGGAACTGTATCAGAAGATTCTGGATATGAAATAGGATACAGAGGGGCGTTATCTGATTTCGGTAAGCACTCTTTGGAATGAAATGGAGGGCACAGGAGAAAGCGTTTCTTCTGTGCCCGGTTTTTTGAAAGGGGAATTGGTATGTCATCTATTTTTGAGAAAATTGATAAGATTAAACC
>JAUNPZ010000139.1:0-3217 GCA_030536455.1 Lachnospiraceae bacterium
CGAGAACGGCGTGGATGGAGGAGAAAGGTGAGTTTGTGAACCTGGTAACCGGGGAGCCGGTGCTGGTAAAGAATCTGCTGGTCGGGGGACATGACTTTTTGTGGCTGAAAAACAAGAAACAATAAAATGGAAAAAAGTTACAAAACCTTGCTATTCGAAGCGGCGCATGGTAGAATGATGGTAATGTATCAGGTCTGCAGAGAGGAGTGAGGGGACAAGATGGATGCTGCAAGAAAGAAGAAGCTTCCGATTGGAATTGAAGATTTTGAGAAGATTCGAACAGAAGATTTTTATTATGTGGATAAGACGGGGTTCATACGGGATTTGCTTCATAACTGGGGAGAAGTGAATCTATTTACCCGGCCCAGACGGTTCGGAAAATCTTTAAATATGAGTATGCTGCAGCATTTCTTTGAACTGAACTGCCGGAAGGAGCTGTTCGATGGGCTGAGGATTACAGAAGAAACCGGGCTTGTGGAGAAATATATGGGGAAATTCCCGGTCATATCCATTAGCTTAAAAGGGGTAAATGGTTTCGATTTTGCATCGGCCCGCGCCATGCTGTGCTCCATCATCGGAAATGAAGCCATGAAATACTATTTTCTGCTGGAAAGCAGCCGGTTAAATGAAATCGAGAAAAGCCAGTATGTGCAGCTTACGAGTACCGGAGGCCGGGAGCAGGACAGTTTTGTGATGTCGGATGCCGTGCTGATGGGCAGCCTTCGGACGCTGTCGGCCTTGCTGCAGAAGCATTATGGAAAAAAAGTCATTGTCCTGATTGACGAGTATGATGTGCCGCTGTCGAAAGCCTTTGACCATGGATATTATGACCAGATGGTGATGCTTGTGCGGAATCTGCTGGAGCAGGCATTGAAAACCAATGAAAGTCTTCAGTTTGCGGTGATGACAGGGTGTCTTAGGATTTCGAAGGAGAGTATTTTTACCGGATTAAATAATTTAAAGGTGCTTTCGATTGCAGATGTCCGGTTCGATGAATATTTTGGCTTTACCGATCAGGAAGTGCGGGAACTGTTGGAATACTATGGACTTTCTGCGTGTTTTGCAACGGTGAAAGAATGGTATGACGGCTATCGGTTTGGAAATATGGATGTGTACTGTCCCTGGGATGTACTTTGCTATTGTGATGCGCTTCGTTTCGATCCACAGGCCGTGCCGAAGGATTACTGGTCCAATACCAGCAGCAATGAGGTCATCCGGCATTTTATCGAGTGTGCAGATTCGAATACGGCCAGAAGGGAAATCGAACAGCTTGTGGCAGGGGAAACGGTCAAAAAAGAGATACGTTCCGAGCTGACCTACCGGGATTTGTACAGCAGCATAGATAATATATGGAGCGTGTTATATACGACCGGCTACCTGACACAGCGGGGAAAGGCAGATGAGACAGGAACGGAGCTGGCGATTCCTAATCTGGAAATCCGTCAGGTGTTTACCAGACAGATTATGGAGTGGTTCCGTGCTACGGTGAAATCCGACGGGGATACCTGGAGAGCCTTCTGCAGGGCATTTGAGAATGGGGATGCATCCGGCGTGGAGGCGCAGTTCCAGTCCTATCTGCGGAAAACCATCAGCATCCGCGACACCTTCGTAAAGAAGGAGAGGAAAGAAAATTTTTATCACGGAATCCTGCTGGGCATTCTGGGATTTAAGGAAAACTGGGGCGTCTGGTCGAACCGGGAAGCGGGGGATGGCTACAGTGATATCCTGGTGGAGATTGAAGAGCAGGATATGGGAATTGTGGTAGAAGTGAAGTATGTGGAAAATGGCGACCTGGAGGCCGGGTGCCGGGAGGCATTGGCGCAGATTGAAACGCGAAAGTATGGGGAGGAGCTTGCGGATCTTGGACTTAGCCGGATACGAAAGTATGGAATTGCCTGTTATAAGAAGCGCTGTAAGGTGATGCTGGCATAATCTTTTTCTTGCACCATCCCCGGAATTATGCTATACTTTCCGGGTTGATAAAAATGGCATCCGGTCTGCTTCGGATAAAAGAGGCCGTACCTGTATGCCGACTGGTTCGAAAACCTCCCAGTATAAAAAACTAGGCACATAATCAGAGTAGAGATTTGTTAATAGGGACTGCTTTTGTTGTGTTTATCTGAGGTCTTCAGAAAAACAGCAAAGGGCAGTCCTTTTTTGCCCTTTGCAGAAAGAGAGGACAAAGGACAATGACATCCGAACCAAGAAATGTCATCATCGACTGTGACCCCGGTATCGATGACAGCCTGGCGCTGATGCTGGCGCTTTCCATGGAGGAGCTGCATGTGGAGGCCATCACGATTGTATGTGGAAACGCTCCGGTGGAGATGGGATTTGCCAATGCAAAAAAGGTGCTGAAGCAGATGAACCGCCTGGACATTCCAATCTATGTAGGAGCCGGGCGTCCGCTGAAGCGGGAGTATGTGAATGCGCTGGATACCCACGGAGCGGACGGGCTGGGCGAAAGCTTTCTGCCGGAGGTTCCCGGATATGAGCAGGAACGGAGCGCGGCAGAATTTTTAGAGGAGCGGTTTGGAAAGCACATGGCCGGAAAACCGGACAGCGGGGCAGAAACGGACATGGAAGCGGAAAAATTGGACGGCGAGGCGGAAGCTGCGGAGCCGGGCTGCTCAGTGATTGCGCTTGGCCCGCTGACGAACCTGGCGGAGCTGATTCAGAAGAATCCGGAGGCATTTGCCCGGATAGAAGAAATCGTATCCATGGGCGGAAACTTCCGAAGCCATGGGAACTGCTCGCCGGTTGCCGAGTATAATTACTGGGCGGACCCAGATGCGGCGGCTCTTGTGTATGAGACGGCGGCGCAGATGGAAAAACGGATTGCCATGATCGGGCTGGATGTGACAAGAAGGATTGTGCTGACGCCGAATCTGCTTGCTTACTTAAAACGGCTGAACCCGGAGACGGGAGGTTTTGTGGAGGCCATTACGAAGTTTTACTTTGATTTCCACTGGGAATGGGAGCATCTGATTGGCTGTGTGATCAATGACCCGCTGGCGGTGGCTTACTTTGCGGACCGCTCCTTGTGCAGCGGTTTTGCGGCTTACACGGCGGTTGAAACCGGCGGTATCTCCATGGGGCAGACCGTGGTGGATTCCATGAATTTTTACCGGGAGCCGGCCAATGCCGAGGTGATGATACACACCGATGCAGAGCGGTTTTTCCGCCTGTTTTTTTCAAGGCTTCTGAAAATCCCGGA
>JAUNPZ010000139.1:3317-6838 GCA_030536455.1 Lachnospiraceae bacterium
CCGATGCAGAGCGGTTTTTCCGCCTGTTTTTTTCAAGGCTTCTGAAAATCCCGGAAGAGGAGCTGGATTTGCTTCAAAATTTAATGATGCAGGAGGATGTGCCTTATGGACAGAAAGAAAAGAATACCTGGAGATAACGGGGGAAGAAATCTCACGGGAAGACATCATACGGAAAGAAACATCACAGGAAGGAATGTCACCGCACTTCAAATCTGTCTGGTGGCCATGGCGGTGTGCATCAACCTGGTGGGAGGGCAGATTGCGCTGCTTCTGCGTCTTCCGATTTATCTGGACAGCATCGGCACGATTTTAATCGGAGCGCTTCTGGGACCGTTTTACGGAATGCTTCCCAATCTGCTCAGCGGCGTAATCATGGGAATGACGGTGGATATCTACTCCCTTTACTTTGCGCCGGTCGGCATGATAACCGGTTTTCTGAGCGGACTGGTCTTTCAGAATGGCTTCTGCAAAAAGAATTTCTGCAGAATGGGCTTTCTGGCGGCGCTGTTTGTGACGGTGCCGGGAACCATCGTAAGCTCCGTCATCTGCGCCGTATTATTCGGCGGAATCACCTCCTCCGGCTCCACCATCCTGGTCCAGCTTCTGGCAAAGACACCGCTTGGCATGACGGCCAGCGTGTTCCTGGTTCAGATTCTCACGGATTATCTGGACCGGGCCATCAGCCTGTTCGCGGTGGTTTCCCTGCTGGCCGTGCTGCCGGAGGAGCTGAAGCGGAGGCTGAAGGGGAAGACGGCTTTTGAAGGCCGTGCGGCCGTGTAAAGGTTGAAACTGTGGAATTACAGGAAAAAAATGGAGGAAAATATGGGCGTACCAGAGGAACGATACAGCCGGATTACGGAAAAGCACCCAAGGGAAATCTGCCTGCTTCGGGCTTTTCCCTGCGCCTGGGGAAAGTGCGCGTTCTGCGATTACATCGAGGACAATGGGCGGGATGAGGCGGCCATGACGGAATTAAACCACGGTGTGCTGGCGCAGGTAACCGGAGAATTCGGCGTGCTTGAGGTGATTAATTCCGGAAGCTGCTTTGAGCTGCCGGAGCAGACTCTTTGTGAGATCCGGAAGGTAATCGAAGAGAAGAAAATCAACCGTCTGTTTTTTGAGGCGCATTGGATGTACCGGAAGAAGCTGGAGGAGATGCGCAGGCGGATGGGGATTCCCATTACATTTAAAATCGGGGTGGAAACCTTCGATGAGGATTTCCGCCAGCGGGTGCTGAATAAACATGCGGATTTTTCCGGCCCGGAGGAGGTAGCGGCTTATTTTGATTCGCCCTGCCTGATGGTGGGCATCCAGGGACAGACGAAGGAAATGATTGCGAAGGATATGGAGTATCTGAAGAAATATTTTAAGCTGGGGACGGTGAACGTATATAATAATAACACCACCGCCATCCGGCGGGATGAAGCGCTGGTGTCCTGGTTTATGGAGGAGTACCGGTGGCTGTTGGATGACCCGGATGTGGAAGTGCTGTATGAGATTACGGATTTCGGGGTTGGATGACGGCCGGGAAAAAGACGAAAACGAGAATGAAAGGCCGTCCGGGATAAGAAGGCGCAGAGGTACTGCAGCAGGACTATATTACATGAATCAAACAAAAATAATTGCAAAATCAAATAAAACGAGTTGTATTTCTTTGAATATGAGTATATACTGATATTATCAGATCAGGAGGTGAAAAGAAATGCTGCTTGATTTTCAGTTTAACAATTATCGTTCTTTTCGTGACGGCACAATATTATCTATGGAGGCAAAGGGAAATGCAGAATATAGGAGCTGCCTTATTCCATATAAAAAAACGGGTGTGTTACCATCTGCAGCAATTTTCGGTAAAAATGGAGGAGGTAAAAGCAATATAATCCGTGCATTTTGGCTTGGAGTTCAGTTTATCCGCAATGCTCAGAAAACCCAGCATGAGAAGGCGCCTGTTCCGGTTAGAGCTTTTGCATTAAATGATTATTCCGGGAATGAGCCAACCGGATTTGAATATCAGTATCTTACCGATGGAATAAAATACACTTATGGGTTTTCCGCTACAACGAAGGAAATCATAAGTGAGTATCTGTATGCATCGCCGAAAGGGCAAAAATCTGTCATATTCTCACGCGCAAAACAGCAGTTTACTTTTCCTGCAAATGGTGAGAAGAAAAAGAAAGAAATGATTGCAGAAGCAGTCGGCTCCAATCAATTGTTTTTTTCGATTGCCTGTGTGATGAATTATCAGCCATGTATAGCAGCGATGAAATGGTTTCGGGAAGACATCTATTTTTCGAAGGATTATACGGATATACCAAAGCAGCTTTTAGAGTATGCGGAGGATTCCAATATGCTGCAGGCTATCGTTACCTATGCGAAGCAGGCAGATGTAGGAATTGAAGATATGACCTTTGAGGTAAGTAATGAAGATATTTCCCGGATTGATCCGGCGTCCGGTAATATTCCGGAAGGGATTATCCGGGCGTTGAAAGAATTTGCTGCAGCACTGAAAGATTCTTCGGATACGGCAGAGCTTAATTTAAGAGTAGGTGAAGTGAAAACATCGTCTATGCATCGGGGAGTAAAAAAAGATGGAAAGTCAGATATGTTTTCCCTGGAGCTTGCTGATGAGTCTGATGGAACCAGACGATTGATGGCATTGGCACCTGGAGTGGAGCGGGTACTGAAGAATGGCGGTATATTCCTTGTAGATGAAATAGACCGGGAACTGCATCCGCTGTTGGCAGAGTTTGTGATTTCAAAGTTCCAGAGTGCGGAAAGCAATCCAGGCCATGCACAGCTCATTTTTACAACTCATGACACAGAACTGCTGAATATGGAAATTCTCCGAAAGGATCAGGTGTATTTTGTAGATAAAGACAGAGAAAGTGGAGTATCAGAACTTTTCAATCTGACGGAACTTCCGGTGCGGACCAACGACAATATACGCAAGGCATATCTTGCGGGAAAATATGGTGCAGTACCTGACGTAGACACGGTGGAGGTGGAGTGATGGGAAGAAAAATCAAACCACTGATTTACATTTTCTGTGAGGGAGAAAGTGAGATTGAATATGCAAAATGTTTGAAAGATAAGTTTTCTGGTGTTGCAGTTATAAAAAAACCGGTAAAAGGTTTGTTCACCGAGGCAGAAAGCAAGTTCAAAAAAGAAGCGAGATATCGGAATAATGCTGAAGTAACGGATGAAATATGGTTTTTCTTTGATGTAGACCATGACCAGACTGGAAGTTGGAAAGCAAATCTGGATATTATTAAGACTCTGCGTAAACTTAGAAAACGTCCGAATATTCGAGTGCGGTTATTGATGACAACTGGATGTGTGGAATACTGGTATTTGCTTCATTACGAAAAAATCCGCCCCTCTGTACAAACCATTGCAGAAAAGGATCGTATTATGATGTTAATAAAGAAACATGTGCCGGGATATTTTAAAGGTGATTCTGTGACAACTACCGAGATAGCGAAACACATAGATCAGGCAGTTGTAAATGGTCGCTGGGCGTTGCA
>JAUNPZ010000140.1 GCA_030536455.1 Lachnospiraceae bacterium
CGCGAACCCATTCAGAACCTATCCTCTGGCAAATGACTATGAGAAGTTCAAGAAGTTAGTAGAAGAGAAGAATGTAGACTGCTACATCGTAAACACCGGCGACTTCATGGGCAAGAAGGTAAAACCTGCTGATACCCTGGGCGTGCTGGAAGCAATCGTTGAGAAGAGAGCAGACTTCAAGCAGTGGGGACCATTCTCCGATATCGAAATCATGGATTGGGAAGGCTTTGTTCCGGATATGAACGATCCAGAGTATGTAGCTCAGTTAAAGGCTCGTATGAACGACCGTGTGAATGAGATTAAGGAATTCGCAACTGCGAAGGAAGGCTATGACAAGCTTCCAGATGATGCGTTAGCAGCAATCCAGAAGGTAGTTGACGAATTAAACTAATTCTTCCTGAATGAAAGAAATAAGAATGATATAAAAAAGCTCCGGCAGACCAGTTACTTTTGGCCTGCCGGAGCTTTCTTGATATCTATAAATCCTCTTTCTGTTCCAGCTCCAGCTTCTTGCTGCGAATCAGGCGGAAACCAATGAAGATGATGACAACCGCAATCACAATCTGCGGAAGCTGATTGCTGACCCAGGAAAGGGCATCCATCAGCGGCTCCGGAAGCTGAAGGATGTGGTAGGAAAAGTACAGGAACAGCTCATGGATATTTCTCCAGAGAATGGATAAGCCCAGCAGGATCAGCACAACGGCAGATAAGCCCCGGTACTGTCCCAGCAGGATGTTTTTTCCATGGACAATCTGATGAAAATGAATCAGGTAGTCGTCCTGGATGGCATAGAATTCATCGTCCGGCATGCTGTTTAAATTATGGGTGTGGAAGAAGCTGTAGAACCAGATGACAGCCTCAAAGGTTAAGAGGGGCGGGAAGAGGATGCCGCCTACTGCAAAAAGCAGGAAGGACAGGGTCATGATGCTGACCCCCTGTTTTAAAAATCCCAGGTACATCTCCCCGGCTCCCGGTATTAAGGAAAAGCAGAAAGTGAGGAATTTCCCTTTTTTCTTCGTCATATGAGTTACCTCCTGTTAAAAAGTTCATTTGAAAAATCATATATGGAATCCGAAACGCTCTGAAGGGTATCCCGGAGCGTATTCCGGAACGGCCTGTCATTCTGTATGAAATCGTCGGCTGATGGCAGGCTTTCGTAAACCCGGTGTACAGACGGCCATCTGGAAGCGTCTTCTGTCAGCGGACGTCCGTATGCCACGGCGCCGGGGGAATCGAACAGGGTCGGGGTGACAAAAAGGAACAGGATGGCTCCGGCAGCGGCGAAGCTGACCCGAAGACTGTAGCGGAAAAGCTGCATCCGTTTGGAACTTTCTTTCCCGGACGGTATGGATGGCCGCCTGAGGGTTTGGATGTCCAAAAGCGCGGACCTGTGTTCCAGGCGCTCCAGTGTTTCCTCCTGCATGTGGGCCGGAGCGGACAGCAGGTGATTTTGTTCGGTGTCCCGGATGAACTGCTCCAGCCAGTCATCCTGCTGGCAGAGGGAAGCCAGCTCATCAATTGAAATCTCATTTGGCCCGGATGGGTCCGATACCGGAGCCGTAAAATCCGGAATCATCGGGTGTTCATGCTGGTTGTTACGCATCTCGCAAAACCTCCTTTCCCAAAAGTACACGAAGCATCCCCTTCGCACGGTAAATCTGTGTCTGAAGTGTTTTTTTATTTTTGCCGGTTTTGGCGGCGATTTCATTAATATCCATCTCGTAGTAGTAATAATCCAGAGCGGCCTGCCGGTAGGGCGGTTCCAGCTGATTGCAGCTTTCAAAAAGCCGTTTCTGGATTTCGTGCTCCAGAGCCTCCTTTTCCGGAGAGGAGCGGCTGTCCGGCAGGGAAGAGAAGTAGACATCCTCCGTGGGGACGGAACGCCGCCCGGCCCGCTTCAGGTAATCGATGCACTTGTTGGTGGCAATCCGGCAGAGCCAGGCCTTTTCATTCTCTCCGTCAAAATCCGGCAGATGCCGGTAGGCAGACAGAAAGGTATCCTGGGCCAGATCCTCCGCATCAAAATAATCTCCGGTCAGGCGGTAGCAGATGGAATATATTAAGTTTTGATACTGCGTCATCCAGCGTTCCAGCTGCTGCTGCGCTTCCAAAGGACATCCCCCCGTTTCCGGCACAGTCAGGCTGTGCTTTGTTATTTATTATAACGGAACAGGGGGGACAATGTCTTCAGATTCTTTTGTATTTTCAAAAAACAGGTCGAAAATATGGGGAAAGTGTGGTAGAATAGAAGAAGAGATAAGACAAAAAAATGTTATAATCTGGATGAAAAAAAGCCCTTGAAAAAGGCAGACTCCTGTTGTATAATCGAGGATGAAATCAAGTGATTGAATCAATCAGGGAAGTGATTCCTGGAATGTTCGATACTCTTACCTTATTTGAACCTACAGTTTGACATACGGGATTCCTATATTTTTAAGCGGATGTCAGGCCTCCGTTATGAGTGGAAGGCAGAAGCTTAAGTGCGGTTACCCACCTAGCAAGGCTAGGCGTCAATTAGTAAGAACCGGCATTCTGGGGTTACCAAGGATAAAAAGCAGCGAGTAATCGCTGCTTTATCTTTTAAAAGAAGCGGCTGTGAGGGCGCGGAACAATTACGAAAAGGATATGGGGATGGATAAAAAACAACGATTTAAAAATTATATTTACTGGGGAGTGACGGCATTCTGCGTCATTGCGGCCAGCATTGCCTTCGGGTATGCGCTGCTTCAGTTTGAACGGGTGAAGGCGGGCGCCCTGTTTCTGGTGACAATCCTGACCCCTGTGATTTACGGCGCGGTGCTGGCCTATCTGCTGGCGCCCATTTACAACCGCAGCCGGAATTGGACGGAGAGATGGATGGAAAGCTGGGTTTCCAGTGAAAAAAGGCGGCGTGGAGCCGGAAAGTGCGTGGGAACCCTGGTCAGTCTGGTGCTTTTGTTTACCGTGGTGGCCGGGCTGATTTCCATGCTGATTCCGGAGCTGATTAAGAGTGTTCAGAATGTAATCGAGGCTTTTCCGGATAATATAAATAACTTTGCACTCTGGCTGGAGAATATGCTGAATGATAATCCGGATGCCAGAGAGCTGGCGGTTTCCTATATGGACCAGGGAATCGAGTGGGCAAAGAACTGGGCCAGAGAGATTCTGGTTCCGAACATGAACAAGATTATCTCCGGCCTGTCCAGCGGAATGTTCAGCGTGATCAACTGGGTGAAGAATATTCTGATCGGTCTGATCGTGACCGTGTATCTTCTGAATATCAAAGAAGGTCTGGCAACCATCGCCAAGAAGTGCATTTACGGCATCTTTCCGGTGGGAATGGCCAACCGGGTCATCCGGGAAGCGCGGTTTATCCACGAGGTATTCGGCGGATTTATCATCGGGAAGCTTTTGGATTCCCTGATTATCGGAATCATCTGCTTCATCGGCATGAGCGCGATGAAGATGCCTTACGTCCTGCTGATCAGTGTTATCATCGGTGTAACCAATATCATCCCATTTTTCGGCCCCTTCATCGGAGCGATTCCGGCTACGGTGCTGGTGCTTCTGGTGAATCCAATTCAGAGCCTTTATTTCCTGGGATTTATCCTGCTGCTTCAGCAGTTTGACGGGAATATCCTGGGACCGAAGATTCTGGGCGAATCGACCGGCGTATCCAGCTTCTGGGTGCTGTTTTCCATCCTTTTCTTCGGCGGTCTGTTTGGCTTCGTGGGCATGATTATCGGGGTTCCTACCTTTGCTGTCATCTACCGGATGCTGTCCGATGCGGTGAAGGCTTCCCTGCGGAAAAAGCATCTTCCGGTGGAAACGTCGGAATACGAGGGAAACTGCTATGTGGACGAGACAAGCCTGGAGATTCGGCGGCCGGAAAGCGGGGTCGAAGAAGAACCGGCCGGGCAGGAGCAGTCAGAGAATAAACAAGAAGAATAAAGAGTAATAAAGAAGGAAAGAAGTGCAGGTGGATATGAGCAGGAAATCATTTCTTATGAGAATCGGGGGGATTCTTGCTCTCGTTCTCATATTGATTGTGCTGATTGTCTTCCTGGAACCGGAAAAAACGGGGATTACAAGAGCGCAGGCGGCGAAAGCGGCGGCGCTCTTTGACGTTTCCAGGGAAACATGTGTGCAGTACGGGGAGGAGAGGGAAGACTCTCATTTTACAGAAAAAGAACAGAAGAACTGGTATGTGATTTACATGGACTATCTTTATGACCATGGCGGGCTGCGGGAGGAGTACACGGAAAGCACGGCCCAGGCCGCCCAGCAGGAGCTGACCTACCGGGAGGCGGAGCTTCTGGCGGAATTTCTTGGAAAAAAATATAAAAGCCGGGTGAATGTAACCCGCAGCAACCGGGAAAAGCCTTTTCCGGCGGATTTGTGGTGGGAGATTTATGATGAGGCGGTGACGGACCAGGTGGATTCCGGAATTCAGGCGCTGGATGTGATTCTTTACGGCACGCCGACGAATATCGAGACCGCTCCCGGCTGGACCTGCTATACCAGCGGCGGGGATTTTCGCTTTGAGGGGCTGGCGCTGGATGCCTATCTGGACCGGAAAATCCGGATTTATGTGCGGGACGGGGAGGTGGCCGGAGCAGGCCGCCTTCTGTCGGAGCAGGTGGTTTATGAAAATGTGTGGACCGAAAGTCTGGACGGGGAGCTGCTGTCGGTCCATGCAGGCACCATTACCCGTCAGTTCCCGGTTTCCGGAAAGAAGCTGTCGGAGGATGTGGTACATAACATCGTGGATATCCACTTAAAGAAGGGAAAGCTTCAGAAAATCACCATCAAGAAGGAGCGGGTGAAGGGAAGGGTACTGGCAGTCGGGGAGGATTTCATCGAGATTGAAGGCTATGGAGCGGTTCCGCTGGCTCCCGGTTTTCGGGTCTATAAGGTCTACGGAGAATATGAAGAGCAGACCAGAGCCGATATTCTGGTGGGCTACAGCCTTCAGGAGTTTGTGGCGGCGGACGGGAAATTGTGTGCCGCTCTGACGGTCCGTCCCTTCCACCCGGAACGAATCCGGGTGCTTCTGATGGATGATGGATTCCAATCCGTCTTTCATGGAACGGTGGAGCTGACCCTGAATTGTGATGCCGTTCTTACCTTCGGGGAGAAGGAAAAGGAGAAGGCCCGCCTGGAAGCAGGGACGAAGCTGACCATCCAGCCCGGCGATGACTTTTTAAGCGCAGGGCGGGCGGTGATTACCCCTTCCGTGCCGGAGGATGGAATCTCCGTTGACAGCCTGAGCCGGAGCCAGGGAACCCCGTCCTATGGCGGGACGCTGGAAATCCGTCAGGAGCCGGAGGGACTGGTTCTGGTGAATGATGTGCTTCTGGAGGATTATTTAAAGAAGGTGGTTCCAAGCGAGATGCCGGCCAGCTATGAGCCGGAGGCATTAAAGGCCCAGGCTGTCTGTGCCAGAACCTATGCCTACCGGCAGATTATGGGCAACAGCTACAGCCGTTACGGCGCTCATGTGGATGACAGCACCAATTATCAGGTATACAACAACACGAAGACCTATGACAGCACCAGCCTGGCGGTGGATGAAACCTGCGGAAAGCTGTTATGCTATGAGGGCCAGGCGGCGGAGGCCTACTATTATTCCACCTCCTGCGGACATGGAACGGATGGAAGCGTGTGGGGCGGTGATGGTGTGAAGACGCCGTACTTAAAGGCGGTGGAGCTGCGGGACGAGAGACGCTGCCTGGATCTGACGTTGGAGGAAGCATTTGCTGCATTTATCAAAAATCCGGACATCCCGGCCTATGACAGCGCCTATCCGATGTACCGCTGGAGCGCGCTCTACAAAGGCAGCACTCTGGGCAGACAGCTAGGAATGGGAGAAATCCGTTCGATTCAGGTGACGAAGCGGGGGCCGGGCGGTGTGGCGCAGGAGCTGGTGATTACCGACGAAGACGGCAGGAAGAAAACCTGCAGCAGCCAGATGGAGGTGCGGAAGGCGCTTGGAAGCAAAGAACTGGAAATCGAGAGAAAGGATGGAAAATCGGTGTCCGGCATGAGCCTCCTCCCCAGTGCCTTTATCGCCGTCCAGGAGGTGGGAACGGCTAAGGACGGAAGCCGCCTGTTTGAAATCTATGGAGGCGGCTACGGCCACGGAGCCGGCATGAGCCAGAACGGAGCCCAGGGGATGGCGAAGGAAGGCAGGAGCTGTGAGGAGATTCTTCAGTTTTTCTATGAAGGGGCAGAAGTAGGGGAGCTGGAAGCAGGGTGAGTACAGAGAAACGGATGGAGGTTTAGTTTACCTTCAGCCGGTCAGCAGGGGAATGACGGAATCCAGCTTTGCTTTCAGGATTCCTTCCAGAGCCACTGTCTGAATCAGAATCTTTTCCACCGAGGTGTCAATTGCCAGCAGGTCATCCAAATCGCTGTAATTGGTTACGACCTTGTTGATCTTGGCACATTCTGCATTCAGGATGCAGGCGAGGGCATCCTCCTGATGGGCGATGGAGGTAATGATGCTCATTATGGTCGGGCAGGTCAGCGGAGTGGTCTCCGCGCAGTCTGAGCAGCATGCCCTGCGGGTTAAATTTGTATTGTCATTCATAGTGAAAACTCCTTTTTGCTTGTCTGTAATAGCAGTATATGGACAAAGCAAAAAAAGTGTTACAAGCCGTGGCATTTTGGAAAAAAATAAACCAAAACAAATCAAGGCCCTCCGGCAAAAAGCCAGCCCCTATGCGTATCACACATAAGGGCTGGCTAAAAAAGGGGAGGATAAGTAGTTATTCTTTTCTCTTTTGTTTACATTCAAAGTATGTCCCTCTCCCGTAAGAATATAC
>JAUNPZ010000022.1:0-5924 GCA_030536455.1 Lachnospiraceae bacterium
GTGCTGACTTCACGCTTAAGTTCGCCGACATCCTTCGTCAGTGCACTGACTTCGCCCTTTAGTTCGCCAACATTGTTTTTAATTGTGCTGACTTCACTTTTAATTGAGCCGATTTCCTGTTTCATTTCATTTAATGAGTCTAATATAATTCTGGTCTCTTCATTCATGTACTTCCTCCTCCAAAAGGCAGCAATCTGATTCACGATACAAGTTTTGCCATTGGTACCCCTAACCCTATTAGACTATAAAACAGCCGTAAAGTCAAGTACATTTTAGTCATTTACATAATATTTTTATGTAAATTTGTTTCTATTCAAAGCCGGGGCCGAATTCTTCTGATGCGGTTTCGATGGGTTTGCTGTGGCTGACCGAATTACCGTTTTCTGATGGGGCTTTTGATGATGTTACCGCTCCGGGGCCCTCATAAATCTGTTCTTCCGATAATGTTGTTTCATCCGGCTTTAGTGGCTCGATTACCGTTATATCTGAGTTATCTTTTTCATTCTGGCTATGATCGGACTCGTCATCGCTGCTGCCGCCCGAATGCTCTGAATCATCCGAATTGGTTTCATCCTCCGGCGAACCATCTAAATCTGCATCCGAAGCGGCATCCAGGGACGAGGATTCATCCGGTATTTCCGGAACTGCGCTCTCCTGTGGCGCCGCTTCAGGCTGTAAATCAGCAGAGCCATTTCCATTGCTGCCGGTGTTTCCGCCTCCGGCTCCACCGGGCAGATTTTTGTCTGCGCCTGCAGCT
Source organism: Lachnospiraceae bacterium (assembly GCA_030536455.1). Taxonomy (GTDB): domain Bacteria; phylum Bacillota; class Clostridia; order Lachnospirales; family Lachnospiraceae; genus Caccovicinus. Next base: position 758 of record JAUNPZ010000022.1, read on the forward strand.
TTGCCCTCTTCGTATATGCCGGTTTTCTCGCTGATTTTGGCACTGATTGCTTTTACTGACTGGGACGGCTGATAACCTTCCTTATCAAACAGGAACTGATGGAGAAGGGTAACATTCGATTCCAATGTCATAGGGATGACACAGTCCATTTTCTTCACACGCGCAGTTGTCTTCGCAAATGGGAAGCCGCCGGTCTGTCCCAGATAATAATGGCGGGCATCTTTCGCCAGGGAAATTACATCTTCTGCGCCAATACTGGTAGAAATCTCCGGAATGACGGTTCCGGCTACCGTTTTTAACGTTTTAAAGTCGGCTTGCTTGGCTTTTTCCAATGCCAGATACACAACTTTTCGCTGACGTTCCGTCCGGTTAAAGTCGGTATCCATCAGTCTGAGCCGGCTGTACGCTACGGCCTGCACACCGTCCAAATGATTCATTCCGGCATGCTCCAGATGGGTAGAATAAACGCCGGTGGACTCTACCGTTTCTGTAATAAACGAATTTATGTAGGCAAATTCCTTGTCGGTAATTTCCAGGTCAATTCCGCCCAGGATATTGATTGCATCTGCGACCGCTTTCCAGTTAAATGCCGCATAATCATCTACTGTAATATCCAGATTTCGCTTCAGCGTATCCAGCGCCTGCTGGGGGCCGCCTTTGAAGTAAGCCTCATTGATTTTATGGAAGTCTCCATCATTGTTAATCTGTACATAGGTGTCACGATATATGGAAACCAGCCGGATCTCTCCGCTTTTTTTATTGATGCTTGCAAGCATCTGTACATCAGCCAGGGCACCTTTTCCCAGATTATTGTCTCTGGAATCCACACCGAATACTGCAATGTTCCAGTATCCGTCCCGGTCCTTTGTCCAGCGCTGCGCATACAAAATCCCGGTTGTCAGAAAAAGAAGGAGCAGCAGAAGCTTCAGGATCCGGCCTCTTTTTCTGCGTTTTCTTTTTTTTCGGTATGCTTTTTGTGATATCTGCTGCATTCTGACGGAGTCTCTGCGGGCATCCGAGATTCTTTTTTTCTGTCCCATGTCGGAACTCTCCTCCTCTTCTCCCATATATCGGTCCGCTGCCCACTCCAGCGGGGAACGATGCCTCCGCTGTGACTCGGTAATATCCTGGCAGCCATTCTCAGCCGTGTCCTCTTCTGAACCCGCGTCCTCTGAAGCGTCCTCTAAATCAACATAATCAAAATCGGTGTCCTCGCTGCTTTCCTCGCTGTCGGACCGGCTGTCGGAGTACCGCTTTTTTCGCTGCAGCCGCATCCGGTCCAGCTCATCTTCATATTGCATTTCATTTTCTTCTTCAAAATCATAATTAGACATAAAATCCTCTTTAATCTACAAGCTTTCTGTAATATGGCCATGCGGCATCCATCGTTTTGATGGTTACATTGTTTACGGAATCGCTTGATTCGTGTATGACATTCATCCGGCCGTCGGCAGACCAGCTAAGAAACATAACTGCATGGGCATTTTCGCCGGTACGGATAATGATATCTCCTGGCTTTAACTGGCTTCTGCTGACGGCATCCCCGCAGGAAATCAGACTGCCGGTGCTCTGACCCTCCAGACGCTGTCCGGTGACAGACCAGTATACCCAGCTAATCCAGCCGGAGCAGTCCAGACCCTTTAATATTCTTCCCTTTTCATCCGAGAAAACCAACGCGCCGAAGTGATTGCCTTCATAGCCCGGACCGGAAGCTTTTCCGCCCCAGTAGTAAGGCACACGGCCCACAGAGGACAGCGCAAACTGAATCATCTCTCGTCTGGTACCGGAGATATCCGCCGGCAGCTGGTTCATGTAGGCATCGATTTCCTGCTGGCTTAACGGATTGCTGAGACATATGGAATCTGCACTTAAGCTGTAATCCGCAAAAAGGTTCTGGCGGCTGATGGTTCTGGCATATTCGATGGTTTCCGGACTCCATTCGTAAGAATCCTGCTGAAGCATTTCCTCCAGACCTGCTGTTTTTACCCGGATATACAAATCAATGTGGCCGGGACACTGCTTCGGTTCTTCGGAAGCTGGGACACCTGCCTGCTCCGGAACAGCCGCTTCCGAAGGCGTCTGTTTCTGGACGGCCGTTTCCGCATTCGTCTGTCCTAGAGCGGCTGTTTCCGCATTCGTCGGCTCCGTAGCAGTCGTTTCTGCATGCGTCTGGCCGGATATCGGCTCCGGCAGCCCGGAAGCTACGGAAGGGGCGGCTGATGCATCTGAAGGCGTTGCTTCTGCTGCCCCTGTTGTTTCCACCATGTCTATTGTGTCTATCGTTTCTGCCGCTTCGGCCGGTTCTGTCTCCGCCTGGAGCTGCACCTGGCATCCGTCGCAATAATAAACATCGCTCATGCTCAGCGTATAGCTGTGGGAATTATCCCAGAGCTGTCTGGCATAATCGGAAAAGGCATCGATGTCCATATAGTCGTGGTAATAGGTATAAACACTGGCCATGGACAGGATATCCGATGCGTTTGAAAAGACGGACGCCGGCCGGCCTTTGCCATTAACGAAGGAAACATTGATTTTTTTCCAGTCCTTCAGATACCAGGTGTTTGGATTGGACGGGTCCTGGGCAGAATCCTTCGGATTATAACGGCCCAGTGCAGCCTGTGGGCTCTTTCCCAGACGTTCGGCCATTGCAGCCGGATTAATTGCGGCAAGCTCATATAGCTCGGCCATCCATTTGGAATCCTGTTCGGTCAGCTTCTGGAAGACCTGTCCGGCAAAGCTGTCTCGGATATCGCCGCTGCTGCTGTCTTCCGGATAGATATAAGCCAGGTTCAGTTTGTCCGGCGAAGGCTCTGCGGCTGCTTTTTTTGTGCGGTCCGCAATTTGCAGCATCTTATCAAATGCTCCGCCGGCCGCCTTCTGTATCACAGCCGCTGCCCTTTGGGCTGCCTCCCGTTCCTTTGCGGCCTCATCGGTCTCCTCGGCATCCGTGGAGGCCGGACTGGCTTCGCTGCGCTCCGCTCCGGCATCTTCCTTCTGTGTTCCCTGCTGGGCTGCCATCGCTTCCAGCTTCATCTGCCGGGAAGCCTCGTAGCGCTGTCCCACTGCGGCCAGAGCCGCTCCCACACCGGTAAACGCCAGTATGGTCAAGGCAGTCACCAGCCTGTCGTCTGGTCTTCCACTATAACGGTCCGCCTGCCCGGTTCGGTTTCGTTTTCTGTTTTTCATGCTGTCACATTCTTTTCCTGATCATTTTTTATCGTTTTATTATCCGATATCATTTTCCTAATCGCTCATTATCCGATATAGTATAGCATAATCTATTTTTAAAAAACAGGGAAAGAGTATTTAAAAAGCCTTAAAATTTCTTTAAGAAAGTTGACGATATGAACAGTCTGCGATATAATGCAGTCAATCTGTTTTCAGGAGGGACAGATTGGAATAGCAAAGCTAAGCGCCAGGCACCGCATTCCGGGAGCGTGAAGGACTGGGAACAGTCTCCGGAAACGGTTAACGAGGTGGAGAGAGAATCGAATTTTCGGCGGATGCTCTCCCGTGCTTCCTGAGCATGTAATCTCTGCAGAAATATGCGGGCAACTGCAAAACAAAAGGCTGAGAATCAGGAATCAAAAAAGAATAAAACAAGAATTTAAAAAGAAAAACAGGAAAATAAAAAAAGAATAAGGACCAGCTTTTCAGCAGATGGAAAATCCTGCAGACAGGATTTTTCTTTGGATGCAAAAAAATTCATAAGAAAAGCACGTCCTATGCTGCAAAAGCGGTCCGGAAACGGAGACGGACAAATTATGTGTGGAATTATCGGATATACAGGCCCCTTAGAGGCCGGAAATATATTATTAGAAGGGCTGGCCGGTTTGGAGTACCGGGGATATGACAGCGCCGGCATTGCCTTCTTTGATACCCATTCAGAGATCCATGTGATAAAACGGACCGGAAAGGTACAGGCGCTGGCCGAAGACTGCAGACAGCTTCGGATGCCCGGAGCGGGACAATCGTCATCTGCCGCCTTACTCTCCCACTGCGGAATCGGTCATACGCGCTGGGCTACCCATGGAGGCGTAACCAGAGAGAACGCACATCCGCATCAGGCCGGCCGGGTTACGTTGATCCACAATGGAATCATTGAAAACTATCATTCCCTTACGGAAGAATATCATCTGCAGGACCGGCTCCGGTCCCAGACAGACAGTGAGGTTGCGGCCTGGGTGCTGGACGCCTGCTATGACGGAGACCCGCTGGAGGCCATCCGACGCCTGACCGGGAAGCTGGAGGGCTCCTACAGCTTCTGCATCCTTTTCTCGGATCGTCCGGGCGAAATCTATGCCATCCGGAAGGTCAGCCCGCTGGTGGCGGCTTATACCCATTCCGGGGCGTTCCTTGCCTCTGACCTGACTGCGTTAATCCCCTATACCAAAACCTACTTTGTGGTGCCGGAAGGGGAAATCGTCCGTTTAACGCCTTATAAGGTGCAGACCTATCAGAATGCACCGGGATTTCAAAAAACACAGCCGGAGCTGCTGACGGTTAACTGGAACATGGATGCCGCCATGAAGAACGGATTTCCGCATTTTATGCTGAAGGAAATATACGAGCAGCCGGAAGCCCTGAAGCAGACGGTGCTCCCGCGGCTGAATAAGGGGCTTCCGGATTTTGCGGATGACCAGATTCCGGATGCCCCGTTCGCCGCCTGCAGTCAGATACAGATCATCGCCTGCGGAACGGCCATGTATGCCGGCATGGTGGCAAAGGCAGTGATGGAACCGATGCTCCGGATTCCGGTAACCGTAACCATCGCCTCGGAATTCCGCTATCAGGAGCCGCTGATTGATGAGAAGACGCTGGTTATCGTCATCTCCCAGTCGGGAGAAACCATTGACACGCTGGCGGCGATGCGGCTTGCCAGGGAATGCGGCTCCAGCACCCTTGCCATCGTCAATGTGAAAGGCTCTACCATCGCCCGCGAAAGCGACTACGTTCTTTATACCCATGCAGGCCCGGAAATCGCGGTAGCCAGCACCAAGGCTTATTCCGTTCAGCTGGCTGCCCTCTATATGATTTCCTGCCGGATGGCACTGGTGCGGGGAAAGCTTTCCGAAGAACAGGCCAGAGCATTTTTTGCGGAATTTCTGGATGTCATTCCAGCCATGGAAGTCATGCTTCAGAAAAAAGACGAGATGAAGCGGGTGGC
>JAUNPZ010000022.1:6024-17969 GCA_030536455.1 Lachnospiraceae bacterium
GTGAAGGCCAGAGGCGCCTTCGTCATCCTGATTGCAAAGGAGGATTCGGAAACGGAAGAAGGGCTTGCGGATATCCGGATTACCATTCCGCCGGTAAATGACCTTTTTACGGTCTTTCCGATTGCCGTGGTGCTCCAGCTTGTGGCATATTACGCCTCCCTGGGGAAAAATCTGGATGTAGACCAGCCGCGGAATCTGGCGAAGTCTGTAACCGTTGAGTAAATAAGCAAAACAGCCATATATCCTTTCTTCCTGGGAACCAGGTTCCTCCGGAGCGGAAAAGATATATGGCTGTTTTTTAATTCTTCTTCCAGGTACTTGGTGCAAATAAAAGCAGCATCGGGAACATCTCCAGTCTTCCGGCCAGCATATCAAACATAAAGATATACTTGGCAAATGGAGAAAATCCACCGAAATTGCAGGTGGGACCCACCAGATTCAATCCCGGTCCGATGTTATTGATGGTCGCCGTTACGGCGGTGAAATTCGTCGTAAAATCAAAATTATCCAGACTCACCAGAAGCAGCGAAGCTGCGAACACAAAGAAATAGGCCAGGAAATACGCATTTGCGGAGCGCACAATGTTATGCTCCAGCTTTTTCCCCTCCAGCTTCAGAATCTTGACGCTCTGCGGATGGAAGAGATTTCCCAGTTCCTTCTTCACCTGCTTTACTGCAATCAGGATTCGGGACACCTTCATGCCGCCGCCTGTACTTCCCGCGCAGGCGCCTACAAACATCAGAAGCACCAGAATGGTTTTAGAAAACTCCGGCCACTGGTCAAAATCCGTCGTGGCATAACCGGTGGTGGTGATGATGGAGCCAACCTGGAACGCCGCCTGATGGAATGCTTCCAAAAGGCTGGGGAACAGATGACGCACGTTAAAGCCAATCATGATAATGGACAGTGCAATAATCGCCAGATACGCTCTGGCCTCCTCGCAGCCAAAAGCCTCCTTCGGCTTCCGGATTAAAAACAGATAATATACGTTAAAATTTACACCGAACAGTATCATAAATACCGTGATAATGAACTGCTGCAGATGAGTGTAGGAGGCAATGCTGTCATTTAAGATACCGAATCCGCCGGTTCCGGCTGTGCCGAAGCTTAAGCAGAGGGTATCAAACAGCGGCATTCCGCTGAATAACAGAAGCACGATCTCCACCACCGTGATTCCAAAGTAAAGCATATACAGAATCTTCGCGGTGGAACGCACCTTCGGAACCAGCTTGCCCACAGAAGGGCCGGGACTTTCCGCGCGCATAATGTGCATGTTGTAGCCGCCTCCGGCCAGAGGAAGAACCGCCAGCATAAAGACGATCACTCCCATGCCGCCAACCCAGTGAGTAAAGCTTCTCCACAGCAGCATGCACCGGCTCAGGGCCTCCACATCCGACAGAATACTGGAACCGGTCGTCGTAAAACCGGAAATGACCTCAAACAATGCGTCCTCGAACCGCGGAATCTCCCCGCTTATGTAGAAAGGAAGCGCTCCGAAGATACTGAGAAGGATCCAGCTGAGCGCTACGCTGACGAAGCCCTCTTTTGCATAAAAAACCGTATTCTTCGGCTTGCGGAACGTGCACAATATGCCGATTGCTCCGCAGACTGCCAGAGTTATCACAAAATAAATGCCGTTTGCCTCTTTATAAACCAACGCCGTCAGGCATGGAAGCAGCATCAGCACGGCTTCCACATTCATAATCCATCCCAGGAAATACCTGATAATTGCTATATTCATCTTTCCCTACGCCGCCTTATCTTAAAATATCCTTCAAATCATTGAGTCCCTTATTGGTCGTTACGATAATCACGGTATCGCCGGCCTCCAATGTATCCTTGCCTCGCGGAGTGATAATGGTTCCGCCCCGGTTAATGCAGGCAACCAGAAGATTTTCCTTAAGCTGCAGCTTTTCCAGCGGAATCCCCACCATCGGCGCTTCCCGTCCCACACGGAACTCCAGGGCCTCCGCCCGGTCGTCGGCAATCTTGTAAAGGGTTTCCACATTGCTTCCAAGGGAATTCTGCATGGCGCGCACATACTGTAGGATTCCATCTGCGGTAATCAGCTTCGGATAAATGACGCTGCCCAGATTCAGAGAATCGATCACATCCTCAAACGCAATCCGGTTCACCTTCGTAATCAGCTTGCCGCTGGTCTTGCTGCCCGCATACAAAGACAGCATGATATTTTCCTCGTCAAATCCGGTCAGGGATGCAAAGGCCTCTGTATGGGCGATGCCCTCCTCCAGAAGAAGCTGCTGGTCCGAACCGTCCCCGTGGATAATCATGGCATGGGGGAGCAGCTCGCTTAGCTCCTGGCACCGCTCGAAATTCTGCTCGATGATCTTAATCCGGATTTTCGTATCCCGCAGAAGCTTCGCCAGATAATAGGTCAGCTTGCCGCCGCCGACAATCATAACCGTCTTCACACTGTTATTCTCGATGCCTACCTTCTGGAAGAAATCCATGGAATCCTTCTGCGATGCAATAAAGGAAATCCGGTCCCCGGCCTTCAGCTCGAAATGTCCGCCGGGAATCACCACTTCCTTTCCACGCTCCACCACGCAGATTAAAACGTTGCAGCGGAGCTTCTGGGCCACATCCATAACCTTCATATGATTCAGCTTGGAATGCTCCGGAACGATGAGCTTCAAAAGCTCGATACGCCCCTTGGCAAAGGTATCGATCTTGATGGCGGACGGGAAACGCAGCAGCTTTGCAATCTCTCTTGCCGCCGCCAGCTCCGGGTTGATCGCCAGCGAAAGATTCAGCTCCTCACGGATAAAATTGATTTCGGTCGCATATTCCGGATTCCGGATTCTTGCGATGGTATGGCAGTTTCCTGCCTTTTTTGCAATCAGACAGCAGAGCATGTTCAGCTCGTCGGAGTTCGTGGTTGCAATCAGCAGGTCCGCGTCCGCGATGCCTGCCTCCTTTTGGACCTGATAGATTGCGCCGTTTCCGGTAACTCCCATCACATCAATGCTTTCCGTCACCAGACGAAGGGCGCTGGAATCATTATCAATCAATGTGATATCATGGTTCTCCCGATTCAGCTTTTCGGCCAGAGTAACGCCTACCTTACCGCAGCCTACAATAATAATCTTCATACCCAAATCTCCTTTGTATCTTCACTAAATAATCTTTAATCCGGTTTCTCCGCATTCAGCGCAGCCATCTGCTCATGCAGCGGACGATGGATTTTCTTGCGGGTCAATTCCACCAGGTTCAGCCGTGTGATTTCCACCACCGTTGTCTTTACCGGGTCGCGGCGCACCACCGCATCCAGATGCTCCAGAAGCCGCCGCCGGTCCTCCTCGGCCTTCATGTCGATAAAATCCACAATGATGATGCCGGACAGATTCCGTAGCCGGAGCTGTCTGCCGATTTCCTCCGCAGCCTCCAGATTAATCTTTAAAATCGTCTCCGCCATGGTTTTTTTCCCGGAATATTTTCCCGTATTGACATCGATAACCACCAGCGCCTCCGTCGGCTCGATTACCAGATAGCCTCCGGATTTCAGCCACACATGCTTCGAAAGCGCCAGCTCCACAGCCCGTTCCAGACTGTAAAGCTTCGTCAGGGAAAGCAGTTCATCCTGATAAAGCCGGAGCTTGCCCCGGTCCTCCGGCTGCTCCTGTTCCAGAAAATGCTGCATCTGGCTGTAAAGCGCCTCATCATCGGTCACAATCTCCTGAAGCTGGTCCGCATATGCGTCCCGGATGCCGGACAGAAAGCCGGCCGGCGCCTGGTAAAGAAGACTGTAGCAGCTCCGGTAGGAGGCCGTTTTTAAAAGATTTACATACAGCTCCTTCAGATGCCGGATTTCCGCAAGCAGCTCCTCCTGCGAAGCATCCTTTCCGTTTGTGCGGACGATCAGCGCCTGCTCATTGCCCACAGCCTCCTGAAGGACCGGCTTCATGGCCGCCTTCCAGCCCCGGTCCGTAATCTTATTCGAAAAGCCGACCCCCTGCTTCCCGGCCGTCAGGACCGTATATTTTCCGGTAAAGGTAATCCGTCCTGTCAGCACCGGCGCCTTGGTTTTTACCGCTTCCTTTTCAATCTGGACGATAATCTCATCCCCGATATGAAGCTCCTTGTGCTCCTTATTATCCGCATACAGATGCCGGTGGTTATCCGTCAGGCTGTAATAGCCGGTCATGCCGTTTCCGATGTCCACGAAGGCCGCATTGATATTCTTCCGCACATTCTGTACCCTGCCGATATAAATGCTGTTCAGAAGCGTCCCTTCCTCCTGGGGTTCCAGACTGATCTGCAGGATTTTCCGGTCATCGGAAAGCGCGGTGCAGACAGCGCCCTCCATACGGGTCACAATTAATTTACTCAACGCATTCACCTAACATCTCAAGAGAAACAAAACGTGGGCTCTTCTGTCCCGCATTCTCCGCATATACTTCCTCCCTCTGCACCTGGAATGCAAAGGCCGGGCGCTCCTGGCCCATCGCCTGGTAATACGCATCCAGAATCAGCTCCGGCTTGATGTTCTCCGTGCTTCCGGTGGAAATCGTCATCCGGAGAGACGCCCCCTCTGCCTGCATCCCGTATACCAGCGGCTTTAAATCCAGCTCCTTCTCGCCCTTCTTCGTCTTCTTGGTAATCCGGATCTGCTCCTGATCATAAAACGCGGCAATTTCCTTCATCCAGTTCTCCGTATTTTCCGGCTCATAGCCCGGACGGAAGGAAACCGTATATTCCGCAGCCGCCACCAAAGACATGGCATTTCCGGCATCATCCGGCAGACGGCGGCAGCTTAAGATGGAAAAGCCCTCCGCCATCACCCCGTTCAGCCGTTCCTTCATGGTCCTTAAATCCTCGGTATCCTCCACCTCAATGTCCAGATATTCCCCATTGCTGGTAATGCCTACGCCCAGAGGCGCGGCAAAGGACATGATCTGGTGCGGGCTGAAGCCGCCGCTGTAGCAGATATTCACCTCCGCGCGGCGCATGGCCTTCTGGAAATACCGCATCACATCCAGGTGGCCGATGAACTTCATGGCCCCCTGCTTGGAAAACTTAATTCTTACCTTCATAGCAGACTCCTCCCCTGAACTTCATGACCCCGCAGCCCGCGCATTTCTGGCGGCAGTTCGGAGTCACTTCCTCTCCGATGGCCTTCTGCCATTCTCTCTTTAAAAATTCCTTGGAAACACCGGTGTCGATGAAATCCCATGGGAAGATTTCATCCAGGCTCCGTTCTCTGGTGGTATAGAAATCAATGGAAACGCCGCAGGTCTCAAAGGCCTTCATCCAGATTTCATTATCAAAATATTCGGACCAGGAATCGAACAGGGCGCCGTTTTTATACGCCTCCTCGATGACCGCTCCAGTCCGGCGGTCGCCTCTGGCCAGAACGCCCTCCAGCACGGTTAGCTCCGCCTCATGCCAGTTGTATTTTAAACTCTTATAATTCAACATCTCCCGGAATTTCCGGCGGACGATGTTCGCACGCTCGATAAATTCCTCCTTCGTGCACATCCGCGCCCACTGGAACGGGGTAAACGGCTTCGGCACAAAGAAGGAAGAGCTTGCAACCACCTGTACCTTGCCGTGACGCTGCTCCTTGGGAATCTCATCGTAATAGGTTTCCGCAATCTTCTCCGACAAAAGGGCGATGCCCTCCATATCCTCCACCGTCTCGGTAGGCAGGCCCAGCATAAAGTACAGCTTGACCCGGTTCCAGCCGCCGTGGAAGGCCTGGGAAGCGCCGTTTAAAATATCCTCCTCCGTCAAACCTTTATTAATCACATCCCGAAGTCTCTGGGAGCCTGCCTCCGGTGCGAAGGTCAGGCTGCTCTTCTTTACATCCTGCACCTTGCTCATCACATCCAGAGAAAACGCATCAATACGAAGCGACGGCAGGGAGATATTCACGCCCTTTCCTTTAAACTCATCAATCAGGAAGGTAATCAGCTCCTCCAGCTGGGTATAATCGCTGGAGCTTAAGGAGCTTAAGGAAATCTCCTCATGCCCCGTAGACTTTAACATCTGGATTGCATGCTCCTTTAAGAAATCCAGTCCCTTTTCCCGAAGCGGACGGTAGACATTGCCCGCCTGGCAGAAACGGCAGCCACGGATACAGCCGCGCATGATTTCCAGAACCACACGGTCCTGGGCCACCTTCAGATAAGGAACCAGCGGCTTCTCCAGATAAGGAACCTCATCCAGATTCATAACCAGCTCCTTGGTGATGGTCTCCTTCGCGTGAGGATTATTCGGGGTGAAGCTTTTAATGGTTCCGTCCTCCTGGTACGTTACCTCATAGAAGGATGGAACATAGATGCCGGGAACCTCTGCCGCCAGCTCTAAAAACTGCTTTCTGGTTCCGCCTGCCGCCTTGTTGGCCTTGTAGCGGTCAAGCAGCTCATAATAAACCGTCTCGCCCTCTCCGATATAGAATAAGTCGAAGAATTCCGCTAACGGTTCCGGGTTGTAGGCACAGGGACCGCCTCCGATGACCAGCGGACAGTCCTCCCCGCGGTCTGCCGCATGAAGCGGAATCTGGGACAGCTCCAGAATCTGCAGCACATTCGTATAGCTCATCTCATACTGCAAGGTAATGCCCAGAAAGTCAAATTCCTTAATCGGGTCCTGAGACTCCAGCGCAAACAGAGGGATGTTCTGTTCCCTCATGATCTTGTCCAGGTCCGTCCAGGGAGAGTAGACACGTTCACAATATACGTCCTCCCTGCGGTTAAACATATCATATAAAATCTGGATGCCCAGATGGGACATACCGATATCGTACACATCCGGAAAGCACATGGCAAACCGTACATCCACCTTGGAAGGGTCCTTCACTGTCATATTCACCTCTCCGCCGATGTAGCGGGCAGGCTGCTGGATGGACAGCAGGATTTCGTCACTTAATGCTAATTTTCTCATTATATTTCCTTTTCTTTTTGTTTATAATCGATATCTGTCATGAAACACGGTATCATTATAAGGTAATATCCCCTGTTTCGTCAATGACATTCTTATCCGCTCCCGGTCCGTTTACACCGCTCTCATGAATCACCTGTACCTGGCACATTTTCATCGTTTCCAGCGCAGCCCTGTGGGTCTCCGGGGTGACGCCGGCGCAGCAGGAAGCATCTACCGTAATTTCCGCCTCCGGAAATACCGCCTTTAAAATCAGGGCATTTGACACCACGCAGATATCCGTACAGAGCCCCACTAACTCCACATCGCCCAGGAGCATCCCGTCCCAGTGAATCCAGCCGAAGGTGGGTTTATTAAGATAAGAGCAGCCCGGCACCTCCAGTCCCTCTGCAATCTGCCATCCGTGAGTGCCTTCGATACAATGTTTTACCGGAAGCTTCCTTCCCTCCGGCGTATTCAGATAATCCTCCGAATGGGTGTCACGCGTGAAAATGATTTTATCGCCATGCTCCTGATATTCCCGGATTTTCTTTTTCACATTGGGAACGATGGCCTGAGCCTCCTTCGTTCCTAATGCTCCGTCAATGAAATCATTCTGCATATCTACTACAATCAACGTTCTCATCTGTCTCTCCTCCTGTTTCTGCCGCATTTTTTTCTGTTTGCTTTTTTACCATATGCTTTCATTCTATCATGCGCCGCCAAAGATAGCAAGCAAGGCGGAACAAACAAAAAAGCGCCGGTCCCGTCTGGTTTCCTCCAGAACTGGTGCCCGGCGCTGTATCATGCCTACTTTTTCTTAGAATTTCCCTTGCCGTTCTTGTCTCCGGCGTCCTTCTGCGGCGGATTCTGACCCTTCTCTTCCTTCTCCGGCTTATCCGGCTTTGCTGCTTTTTCCGGTTTTTCCTTCTTCTTCGTTTCCTCTGCCGCCGGTGTCTCTGTCGGCGCTTCCGTCGGCGCAGCCGTCGTTGGAACTACCGCGGCATCCGTCTGGCCCTTGCCGTTGTTCTTGCTGTTCTTCTTGTTCTCGTCCTTTTCCTTTTTCTCTGCCGCCTTTTCGGATTCCTTTTCCGTCTTCCGGTCTGCCTTCTCCTCCAGTCTCTCTTCCTTTTCAGATTCCTTCACGGCCTTGGACTCTTCCCGCTCGCTTTCCCGTTTTGCTTTTTCGGCCTCTAATTCCGCCTTCTTCTCTGCCTTCTCATTCTCCTTCTCGTCTGCTGCGGTTGTCTCATCCTCTTCGGTCTGATCCTCTTTGTCCGTATCGTCATCCTCAGCCGGCGCCTTTGCATTCTTCCGGTTCTCATTGACTTCTTCCATGATGTCCTTTACCGGCATTTTCAGAAGCTCTTCCATCTCCTCTTCCTGAATGTCTTCGAACTCGTCTCCGCGGGACGCAATCAGCTTCTGGATCAGATTCAGTCTGCCGGGGGTGGTATGCCATACGTTCTTCGCTTCTTCTACCCGTTCCCGTCCAACTGCAAAGCATTCCATATGCAGGTCATCCGGATCGTCATCCTCCTTGTCATCAGCATCATCCGGATTCTCTTCCTTTAATTTGTTCTCAATCCGCTGCGCAAGCTGCTCGGCCTTCTCATCACTCTTTCCGGAGGTGGAGATTACCATATCCTTTTCCTCTCCATCCTGGAAAAATTCATCCTCCACAAGCTGGTCGATGGTCACCAGCAGCGCCTCTTCAATATCCTGATAGGTAATCTCATCCAGATTCACCCGCGCCAGAACCCGTTCTCCATCATCATTTACCGCCCGCACCTTAAGCACCTTATCAAAACGATTCAGCGTATACTCGATGGATGGATTTACATCCAGGCTGACATAAGAATATGGAGAGGTATAGGCCCAGACTCCCGTACCGCCTGCCGCACAGAGCACAGCCGCGCAGGCTGCGCATACCGCCATCTTTTTTGCATTTCTTTTCTTTTCCTTCATAATAATCACCTGCCCCTTTCTGTAATCACGGTTTTTCACCTCAGTAAAGATTCCGTCATCAGAAAGAACGACTGCGGATGCTTCCCGTACTTCTACCACGACTGCCTTCATTCCGATTTCTCCTTTCCGTTTCCGTCTTTCTGATTTCCCGTCACCGTATGCATATATTCAGCCAGCTGCGGGTACTCGCCAGTGAGTATCACAATGACTGCTATTATATAGATTCGGTGCCGCTCCAGAATTTTTCGGGGTACTTTGCTTTCTTTTTCCATTATTTTTAATGGAAGCTGGCCATTTTTCCGAAATTCGGCAATCAGCAGCGGATGTTCCAGGAGAAAGGTCGCTGCCTTCCCGCAGCTTTTCCTGGTTTTGGCGGCTTTCGGGGCCGCTTTCGCCACATCAAAAAAGGTAAAACCGAATGCAGAAAATTCCTGGCTCACCGCCTCGATTTCCAGCTTTAACTCCTCCTCTGCCGTTTTCTGCTGGTGTATGGCGTAAAGCTGTCTTACCACCTCACGGCTGCCCGGCTCATCCGGTTCGGAATCCGGCTCATAAAAGGCCTCCGGTTCCATGGAAATCTCTTGGCCAAACCGGCTCTGGTTCCGGAAGTAATCAATCAGCCGGCGGCGGATGACCAGGGCGGCAAATGGCTGAAAGGCGCCATTTAACGGCTCGTAGATATCCACCGCCTCGGCAAATGCGCTGATTGCGATGCTCCATTCGTCATCCTGCCGGGAAATATAGCGGCGGCATACACCGGCCGCCGTTTTTCGGATAAAAGGCTGCCATGCAAGGATTAACTGCTCCAGATGATCGGGATTTTGTTTTGCAAGCTGGATTTCCTGATTCATAGACATCAATTTCGATACACTCCAGTCCGGATTGATACCGGCAGGCGGCCGGCGCTCCCATTTTCTTTCATATATTATAAGTGATTTTACCCGGAACCGAAAGGGATATTTTCATCCTTCTTGTAAAAAGCAGGCAAATCCATTGAGTTATCCGGTTCTTTGCAGTATACTACAACAAATACCATGAAAGCAGGCATTCATCATGTACACACAAAATGACATTCAAGATCTTTGCACCCAGCCGCAGACCTACCGGCGTGGGAGAGCTCTTTTTCTCAATGGTTTTGTCCAGAATCTGGAAGCAATGGAATCAGAGGATACGGATGGGACCATACTCTGCATCGAAGGAGATGTGGAAGGCAGTCATTGGAACGAATATCACGTTTCCCTGGAATATAATCTGGACCTGGACACATTCACCAGTTATCAGTGTGAATGCCCCGCCTATCAAAGCTATCCCGGCATGTGCAAGCATTGCGCCGCACTGGCACTGGAATATCTGGAGGAACGGGAAAGCAGCGGGACGGCATCGATTTTTTCACTAAAAAACACGCAGCATCAGCCGGTACACCGCCTGACCACCGATAACCGGATTCTGGACCTGGTAAAAAGCTACGCCCTGCAGAAACGGATGAACGAGCAGAAGCCGGTGGGAAATATCGAAATCATTCCGGAACTTGCGGAAGACGGCAGGTACTATTATTCCGATGAGCACCGTTATATTCTCTCCTTCCAGATCGGACAGGCCGACGGGCGGAAATACGTACTGAGAAATCTGACGGATTTCGTCCAGAACGTACAGAAGGAGGAGAAATATACCTATGGAAAACTGCTGTCCTTCGTGCATTCCAAAAGCATGTTTACCGAGCGGGGCTGGCGCTATGTCCAGTTGATCATGCAGGGAATCTCGGAGGCAGGTCAGCACTATCAGAGTGTGACAAAAGAGCTGCTTCTCACGCCGAAGCTGCTGGAAGAGTTCTTTTCTATCAATCGGGACCAGGACATCTCCTATGTCTCCGGCTCAAAAAAGACCGTCAGCCTTCATGTGACGGAGAAAAACCCGCCCCTTAAGCTGCAGGTGAAGCCGATTGACGGCGGCTTTCAGCTTCGGATTCCGGCCCTGACGATTCTGTCCGGCGCCTCCAGAATTTTCATCAACATCGGAAATCGAATCTACTGCTGCACCGATGAATACGCTCAGGCCATGAGCAGGGTTCTGAAATATGCCAGCTCCGACAGGGAAACCGTCTGCAATATCTCCGAATCGGATATGACGGCCTTCTGCGCCTCGGTTCTTCCGGCGCTGGAGCAGCAGAACGCGCTGGATACGGCTTCTGTTTCCCTGGATGCTTACCAGCCGAAGCAGGCGGATATCGCCTTCTATCTGGATGAAGAAAACGGACGGGTTACATTAAAGCCCCTCTGCAGCTATGGCTCTGCCAGCTATCAGCTTTTGGATACGCCGGAGCTTTCCAGCGAATACCATGACCGCTCCAGGGAAATCCGGGCTATGAACGCAGCCAGGGCATATTTTCCTTATGAGGACCTGCAGAGAAAGGTTTTGTATTTTTCCTCTGATGACCTGGACCGGATGTACCAGCTTCTGGACACCGGAATCATGCAGTTGGGAGAAGAAGGCACGGTGTATGCTTCCGAGAAGATAAAGAACCGGAATATCATCCGTTCGCCCAGGGCTCAGATCGGCGTCTCTCTCCGGGGCGGACTTCTGGAATTATCCGTATCGTCGGATGCATTTACCAGCGGGGAGCTGGCGGATATTCTGGACCGATACCAGAAAAAGAAGAAATACTACCGGCTGGAAAATGGGGACTTTCTGAACCTGGAGGGCAATTCCGTAACCGACGTGGCCGAGCTGCTGGACGGCCTGTCCATCCCGGCAAAGGAGCTTGCTCAGGAATCCATCACCGTACCAAAATTCCGCGCCTGCTATGTGGATCAGTCCCTGCGGCAGAAAAGCGGTCAGCTTCAGGTCGAACGGAACGCCGGCTACAAGGCCATCCTCCGCGATATGAAAAATGTGGAGGACAGCGATTACCAGGTACCGGACGCTCTTGCCGGTGTACTTCGGGATTACCAGAAAACCGGCTACCGGTGGCTGTGCACCCTGGCCGACTTAGGCTTCGGCGGTATCCTGGCCGATGACATGGGACTTGGAAAAACTCTTCAGGCCATCACATATCTCCTGTCCCGGAAATATGCCGTCCGCGCTGAAGCTGCCGGTTC
>JAUNPZ010000022.1:18069-25473 GCA_030536455.1 Lachnospiraceae bacterium
AACCCCCGGCACTGCGGATACCGGCTCGATGGAAGGCAGGCTTCATCGTCCCAGCCTGATTATCTGCCCGGCGTCCTTGGTCTACAACTGGAAGCGGGAAATCCAGCATTTTGCACCGGAGATGACGGTGCGGATGATTATCGGAACCACGTCTCAGAGAGAAGAGCGGATCCGCAGCGGCGGTCAGGACGATGTATGGATCACCTCCTATGATATGGCCAAGCGGGACACGGCATATTACCGTAATCTGCAGTTCGATACGGAAATCATAGACGAGGCGCAGAACATCAAAAATCATGGAACCATGGCCGCAAAGGCGGTAAAAAAGATTGATGCATCGGTGCGGTTTGCCCTCACCGGAACACCCATAGAAAACCGGCTCAGCGAGCTCTGGAGTATCTTCGATTACCTGATGCCAGGCCTCTTAGGAACCTATGAGAAATTCCGGAAGCGTTATGAGCTTCCCATCGTCCAGAATCAGGATGAGATTCTGACGGAGCGGCTGAAACGTATGGTTTCTCCCTTTATCTTAAGGCGGATGAAGCAGGATGTATTAAAAGAACTGCCGGACAAGATGGAGCAGGTGGTTTACACACAGATGGAAGAAGAACAGCGAAAGCTTTATATCGGACATGCCAGACGGCTGAAGGAAAGCCTTGAAAAGCAAAGCCGCGAAGAGATTCAGAAAGGCAAACTGCAGATCCTGGCAGAACTGACCCGGCTGCGCCAGCTCTGCTGCGACCCCGGACTCATCTATGAGGACTACCATGCCGGAGCCTGCAAGGTGGAGGCCTGTCTGGAGCTGGTAAAAGATGCCATCGCCGGGAAGCACAAGGTCCTGATTTTCTCCCAGTTTACCAGCATTTTCCCGGTACTGGAGGAGCGGTTATCCATATCCAAAATTCCATACTACGAGCTGACAGGAAAGACCTCCAAGGAAGAACGGCAGCGGCTGACGGAAAGCTTTCACACCGATGACGTTCCCGTGTTCCTGATTTCCTTAAAAGCCGGCGGCACCGGGCTGAACCTGACTGCGGCCAGCATCGTCATCCACTTCGACCCATGGTGGAACCTGGCCGCCCAGAATCAGGCCACTGACCGGGCCCACCGCATCGGACAGCAGGAGCAGGTGGTCGTATTCAAGCTCATTGCCCAGGACACCATCGAAGAAAAAATCCTCCAGCTCCAGGAGAAGAAGCAGGAAATGGCAAGCCAGATCCTGGAGGGAGAAGGAATCGCCGCATCCACGCTGACGAAGGAAGATTTTATGGAGATATTGGAGTTTTAAGGCAGACGAATCACCCCAAGCCTCACAAACACCGGGTATAAATACGACGCCCCAAATACGCCCAGCTTTTTGGGGCCGGATACCTTCCCCTCCAGCTCGTTCGCCCGGTGAAATGCCATATGCACCGTTGCTCTTGTGATGCTTTTCTCCTTCCGGTCCACATGTATCTCGCCGCCCTTTACCGTGTAGGAAAACTTCAGTCCCTTGCTGGTCTGAAACGGATATCCCGCAAACAATACCACGGCCTGCCACAGCATCTCGAAGCCCGGCTCTGCCGCCAGCGCCTCCACCGCCTTCCTCCGTTCCCGGTATACCTTCATCCGGTCCGCACCGACACTGCACACGCTGCCCGCCTCATCCAGCTTGTAAATGATTTTGCTGTAGGGCAGATAGGACTGAACCGAAGCTCGTGAAAGATTCAGCTCAGCCATAATCTCCTCCACCTGCTTCCCTTCCTTCCACAGCTTTAACACTTTTTCTGCCGTCACGCTCCTGTATACCCTTTGCTTTCGAAGCTCCCCGGCTGTGATAAGAAGCTTTCGCACCTTCAGCGGATTCAGCCCGCAGCCCAGCTGTTCCGCTGCCGCCCGCAGCGACGGATGTCTTCCTCGCTCATCGAGTCCTTCATATGCAGCCGCAGCTGCTTCCACAAGCTCCGCGGTCACTGCTTCGGCATCATAATCCGGCTTTTTCTTCGGTTTTCCGGCATTCCGTAGTTTTGCCGGGAGCTCCTCCATCTGTTTTTCCGTTTGATTTTCCCTGTTCTTTTTCATATGCGTTCTCTCCCATGTGATTCACTTCTATAATGAGAAGCGAATTGCAGGTCAATCGAGTCTTCCTTTGATTTTCCGCCTTATTTTAAATGACAGGCGTGTTGAGGCTTCTCTTTGGAAACGTTCATCACCATTCCGCTTTAATTTTCACATGCTTGCCGGAGAAAGCGATTCCAAGCTTAAGAATCTTTCCTTCCCCATCACTGCGCATTTCTGCGTCATATCGTTTCTCACTGATTTGATTGAGAGCTTTTGCTGACAATGCTCTCAATTCTTCCTCATTTAATTGGCTTTCTGACTTTAGCTCCATAATGATTCCAGGATGCTTTCTATCTCTTGGGATCAAACAGATATCATATCTCCCATCTCCTGATTCCCTGTTGGATTTGATTTTGTACTGATTATCCATCAACGCGATAAGTCCAAGAACTAATCCATGATAAAATCCCTCTGCACTAGAATCATAAAAACTGATAGATTTATCCATATATTCTGTAATCGCCTGCTGCAGCTTCTTAAAATCATTTGCATAAAGACTTTCCGCAATTTTATTTGCAGTAGTCCTTGTGATTGCTCCAATCTGCAGCAAATGTGACAGAATTTCACTCTTATAAACGGCGGCAATCTCTCTGTTCGGAATCGATACCTCACACAGATACGCCCCGTCTGCCTGTAATTCCTTCGCTGGTGTTTTCAGATAGCCGGCGACCAGCAAAAGGCTGTAGATGTTTGCCGGGTCCTCAGAAAGCGCCCGATACACCACATTCTGATCAATTCTTGCAATTACCCGCTCGCCTTGAAGGAGCGCATAAAGCCTTTCTGTAATATCCTCCGTAGCAGCCTTCAGAACATCTTCAAGCACTTCATTTCTTCCGGTATTTACCCAGTAAGCTCTGGGAATGCATCCTCTCGAAATATAATTGATTACTGACCAGGGATTATAGATTTCAGTGCTGCCAAACAGATAGCCATCATACCAATCCTTAAGCTCGTCCTCTTTATCAGTCACTCCGTAGTATTCCAACATTTTATGCACTTCTGAATAAGTAAATCCAAAAAAACTATCGTATTCTTCGTCCATTACAGAATTTACGTTCAAATTATTAAGGCCGCTGAAAATGCTTTCCTGAGCGATGCGCAGAATACCGGTGAGAAAACCATAGGACAAATATCGGTTATCTTTAAATGCCCCTGAGAAAAAGTTCCTCATGAATCCTATAATTTCATCATAAAAATCCTTCGCATATCCTTCCTGAATCGGTGTATCATATTCATCGATAATGATGATTGGGGCTTTTTCATAATGCTCTGCCAGCATCTTGGACAGTCGTTCCAATGCGGAAGTCAAATCTACTTCCGTTGCGCTTCCTGCTATAATCCTTGTAAAGTATTCTTTTTCATATTCAGCAATTTTCTTACTGTCCATCAATTCCAGATGTCTTCCGAACTCAGCCTGCATGAGCCCTCTGATTTTATCCAGCGTTGCTTCCCAGGAATGATATTTCACATCCTTAAATGTCAGAAAAATCACAGGATATTTTCCCTGATGTTTTGTGTAATCCTCTCCGCATTTCCAGATTGCTTTATCCCTGAAATAAATACTTGTATCTTCATCCGATATTTCAAAGAATACTCTGAGCATATCCATGTTCAAGGTTTTTCCAAATCTTCTCGGTCTTGTAAATAAGGATACCAATGGCTTCTGATCCAGAAATTCTTTTATGAGCATTGTCTTATCTACATAGTAATACTCCGACTGTGCACGCACATAATCAGAAATGCCAATTGGCAGAGACTTCGTTCCTTCTATTGTTTTTCTTTTCATATATTTTCCAGAGGTAATGCGGCCGTCAACCGGCTTTTCGGCCGTCTCAGGAATCTGCCAGACTCCTTTTCTCTTCTCAACTCCCTGAATCTTACCTTTTTTACATAAATCATTGACGGTTCGTTCCGAAATCCCCCACTCTGCCGCGATTTGTTTACAGCTCTTCATCCGAATCCTCTCCAATCTTGCTGCAATAAGTATACTGCCTTCACCGCAAATTATACACTCTATTTCGCAATTTATCAATTTGTTTTCGACATATTGCGAATTTTATTCATCGAACGCACCATACAAAAAAGCCTGCGGTGACTTTTCGTCCTCCGCAGACCTTCTGCATGCTACGCAAACATGGATATCAGCAATGCTACCACAAATCCGCTTCCTCCTACCAGCGTTTCCATTATCGTCCAGGATTTCAGTGTGGTTTTTTCGTCAATCTGAAGCAATGATTTTACCAGCCAGAAGCCGGAGTCATTAAAGTGACTCATCACCGTCGCACCGCCTGCTACGGCTGCGGTAATGCAGGCCAGATGAAGCTGGGACAGGGATGCGATTCCCGGCATTGCCGCTACGATTCCGGCTGCCATGGTCATGGCAACGGTGGCGGAGCCTACGGATACACGCACCAGCGCCGCAACTACAAATGCAATTATCACAATCGGCAGAGACGCGCTGGATACTGCGGTTCCGATGATTTCACCCAGTCCGGAATCCTGCAGCACATAGCGGAGCACACCGCCGCAGGCCGTTACCAGAAGAATCATGCCGGTTGGCTCCAGGGATTTCGTCATAACCTTTTCAAGCTCTTCCCAGCTATAGCCCCGCTTCACACCCAGCATGATCATGGCAGCGACGGTGGCAATCGTCAGCGCCATAAACGGTTCACCGATGAAGGCGAAGAACGGCTGAACGCCAGCCAGCGCCGGAACTGCGCCGGATACGGTATTTAATACGATTAAGAATAATGGAATCAGGATGATTCCGACCACCATGCCGAAGCTTGGAAGCTTGCTCTCATCATAATCTGCATTTTCGGAAACATTGGACGGCAGTGCCACAAAAATCTTATTTCCGATGTATCGGCCGAACACGGGACCGGCAATAATCATCGCTGCGGTACCACAGAGTACACCGACCATAATCACCCAGCCCAAATCCACGCCCAGCATGGTTGCTACCAGAATCGGCCCCGGTGTCGGCGGGATAAATGCATGTCCCACCGCCAGTCCTGCCAGCAGAGGAATGGCATAATACAGAGTGGAACGCTTCGTCTTTTTCGCAAGGCTGAACGCCAGCGGAATCAGGATGATCAAACCGGCGTCAAAGAATACCGGCATTGCAATCACCAGACCGGTGATGCCCAGCGCCCAGGCTGCCTTGTCATCTCCGAAACGGTTTACAAGAGTGAGGGCAATCCGCTGCGCGCCTCCTGATATCTCCAGAATCGCGCCGAACATGGAGCCAAGGCCGACCAAAAGCGCAATTCCCTTTAACGTGTTTCCGATTCCGGTATTTACCGACTGAATGATATCCGCCAACGGCATTCCGCCCATCACACCGATGGCTACCGCACTGATGATAATGGCAATCATTGCCTGCAGCTTTGCCTTGATAATCAGGAACAAAAGCAGTGCCAGACCAATCAGCGCCGCCGCAATTAACCGCCCGGACTGTATCTCCTGCGTCTGTACGGCTGCGGCCACGGCTCCTGCCGCACCTGCTGTTTCCATAATATGCATCATAATAAACCTCCCATTTTTCGCTTTACAAGCCTTCTATGTTACCCTCTTTTCGCTTCTTTACTCCATATATCCGCCCTTCATCGGAGATACTGCATGTTCCGAAAACAGTTTCAATACGCCGGATGGATACTTGGACGGTCTTGGCTTCCAGGTTTTTTTCCGTTCTGCCAGAACCTGCTCCACCTCTTCCTTCGTGCATGCTTTCCCCTTGATTCCCACGATATCCAGCACCCGCTCCGGGATATCGATGCGGATTAAGTCATCTTCCTCCAGCAATGCGATTGGTCCACCTTCTGCTGCCTCCGGGGAAACATGGCCGATGGCAGGCCCCTTTGATGCGCCGGAGAAACGGCCGTCTGTAATCAGGGCGATGGTGGTGCCCAGCTCTTCATCGGAGGAAATGGCCTCCGTGGTGTAGAACATCTCCGGCATACCGCTTCCCTTCGGCCCTTCGTAGCGGATGATCACAGCATCTCCCGGCTGGATCTTATGGCTTAATACGGCTGCGATTGCATCCTCCTCACAGTCGAATGGCTTCGCCTTTAACACCGCCTTGAACATCTCCTTCGGAACTGCAGAATGCTTCACCACGGAGCCTTCCGGCGCCAGATTTCCCTTCAGGACGCCGATGGTCCCATCGGTTCCGATTGGCTTGTCAAAGCTTCGGATGATATCGGTTCTCTTTAACCCTACCTTTTCCAGATAAGCATCACATTTTTCATAGAAGCCGTTCTTCTTTAAATCCTCCAGATTTTCGCCCAGAGTCTTTCCGGTTACGGTCATCACATCCAGATGGAGCATGGATTTGATTTCCTCCATAATGGTTGGAACACCACCTGCATAGTAGAAATACTGAGCCGGCCATTTTCCTGCCGGACGGATATCCAGAAGATAATGAGCCCCCCGGTGCATCCGGTCAAAGGTATCGGAGTCGATGGTCAGACCAAATTCATGAGCGATGGCCGGGATATGCAGCAGGGAATTGCTGGAACCGGAGATGGCCGCATGAACCATGATGGCATTCTCAAAAGATTTCATGGTTACAATATCTCTGGCAGTCAATCCCATCTGAGCCAGCTTGACAGACTGCTTTCCAGCCTCATAGGCAACCGTCTCCAGATCCTTACAGGTGGCCGGCATCAGAGCACTTCCCGGAAGCATCAGACCTAATGCCTCCGCCATTACCTGCATGGTGGAAGCCGTTCCCATGAAGGAGCAGGCTCCGCAGGAAGGGCAGGCATGATGCTTATAGTAAAGCAGCTTTTCCTCGGAAAGCTCTCCTCTCTTGCACATGGCATCATAAGCGCCAATCTGCTCCAGGGTCAGAAGGTCCGGGCCTGCATCCATCACACCGCCGGTCACCACGATAGCCGGCATATTCACACGGCCGATTCCCATCAGGCAGGCCGGAACGGATTTGTCACAGCTCGCGATAAAAACACCGGCATCATAGGTGGTTGCATTGGAATGAATTTCAATCATATTGGCAATCATGTCTCTGGATGCCAGAGAATAGTTGATGCCGTCATGGCCCTGAGAAATTCCGTCGCAGATATCGGTAGCAAAATACCGGGAACCCTTGCCGCCTGCATCTGCAATTCCTTCGATTGCCTTTTCCACGAACTTATTTAAATGTGCGCTTCCCGGATGGCTGTCACCATAAGTGCTTTCTACCATAATCTGAGGCTTGGTTAAATCCTCTGCCGTCCATCCCATTCCCATACGCAGCGGGTCCATCTCCGGCGCAAGTGCGCGGACCTTCTGACTCCTTAATTC
>JAUNPZ010000022.1:25573-35074 GCA_030536455.1 Lachnospiraceae bacterium
CTCTGGCTTTCTTCCAGTCCTCTGCCTGCTGCTCCTGAAGCTGCTTCATAATCATCTGACGATTATAGGTCAGATGCATCACCATCGCACATCTCGCTCCCACTCCGTCCCGGTTGATGATGGAATCGGTCACCGCCCGGTGCGTCTCGATGGTTTCCCGCATCAGGCTTCGGTGTGTCAGGTTTCCAAATGTCAGCACCGCCGTGTTAATCACCGGAATCAAAGTTTCCACCACCCGGTTCTTGCTGCATCTGGCAATCCAGGTATGGAATTCGATATCCTTCCTTATGTGGTTCTCCCCTTCCCGGTACAGAGCTTCCACTTCACCGCACAGCCGCTCCAGCATCTCCACATCCTCCGGAGTGGCCCGCTCCGCCGCCAGCGCCGCAATCTCCGGCTCCAGCATCAGGCGGACGTCCAGAAGCTCCAGGGCCAGCGTATATTTATCTCCGAATTTCCGGAGTCCGAGGGGGTCCTCCTCCAAGGAGCAGGTATTCACCACATAGGTGCCCGCTCCCCGCCGGACCTCCAGGATTCCTTTAGAAACCAGTCCCTTCACTGCCTCACGGATGGTGCTTCTGCCCACCCCGAATTTTTCCCCCAGTTCAAATTCATTCGGAATTTTCTGCCCGACGGCAACCGGCTCCTTCAGAATATAATTCATCAGTTCATCTTCAATCTGCTGTCCAAGCAGCTTTTTATCTAATTTTTCAAATTGATACATGGATTTACGAGTCCCTTTCTTCTGTCCGAACAATCATCAGACGTCTCTTTTCTCATCCTATTATAAAAGAAAAAAGCCTCAAAAGCAACGCATACACGATACTTTTAAGACTTTCTTGCCCCTGCCAAGGAGTGCCGGCTGCGGGACTTGAACCCGCACGATGTTGCCATCAATGGATTTTGAGTCCACCTCGTCTGCCATTCCGACAAGCCGGCCCGCTATGACTGCTGATGCATATTCACAACGATGCTATAATAGCATAATTTCTAAAGTTTGGCAAGCACTTTTTTAGAAAAGTCTCCGGTCCTTCACCAAAAACCGTGCCGGGAAAACCTTCAAGAAATTGTAAGATTTTTGTCAAAACCTGTCCACGAATATGGGTTATACTGATTTCATATCATGGAATTTTATCAAAGGGGGTATCCTATGTTAAAACGGAATGTAATAATCGGCGCCTCCCTGGCCGGAGCGGTTCTTGTGGGAGCGCTGATTGCAGCTGCCTGCTCCGGCACAGAGACGCCGGACAAGATTGATTTATCCACCATCCACACCACCGCAGCCGAAACGATGGCTCCGGAAACCAGCGCTGCGCCGGCCACCGAAGCAGCTTCAGAGAATCCGTCGGAATCCGGTTCCGAAACTTCTGACATCAAAAATGTTTCCTATGAGCTTGCCAGCTACCAGGACGGCACCATCACCATCCAGTATCCGCAGGTAAAGGACATGAGCGATGCGGACAAGCAGGAAAAGGTGAATGCGCTTTTGAAAAAGAATGCATTATCCTTATTGGACGCCTGGAATTCGGAGGACGGAAAGCTGACACTGGACATCCGGTGCGAGGTGCCCGGTGTCAGCCGGAAGCGGATTACCGCCGTTTACACCGGCTATGCATCCCGCGAGGATGCCGCGCATCCGGCAAACCTGTTCTTTTCCAATACCGTCGATTTGAGTACCTGCAAGGACATCGGTTTCAGCGACTATGCAGACCCATACACCATGGCCGGATATGTGCTCAGCGACGACGTACAGTTTGACGGGCTGGATGCCGAGCAGACCTCTGCGGTCCTGGAGGACCGGAAAACCATGGACATCGAATACTATACGGATATCTTCCGCACGGCAGATTTCCCCTTCGATGCAAAGACCACCTGGCCGTCTTCCTTCAGCTACGAAAAGCAGGGCGTGATTTACTTCTCAATTCCCACTGCCCATGTATTAGGGGATTATGCCATCGTGAAATTCACTCCGGACACCAAATAAGGTATTGTTTCGCCTGTATTCGGACTGAAAAAGAGATAGAATACATACAGAATGGCATGAAAAGATTTAAAAACTTTTAAGATAAGAGAGGAAACTGCTATGGAACAGGTAATTATTTTTAACCACCCGCTGATTCAGCACAAGATTTCAATTCTGAGGAACAAGGCCACCGGAACCAACGAATTCCGCGCCCTGGTAGAGGAGATTGCCATGCTGATGGGCTACGAGGCGCTCCGCGACCTCCCGCTGGAAGAGGTGAAGGTGGAAACACCGATTGAAACCTGCATGACTCCTATGATTTCCGGAAGAAAGCTGGCGGTCGTGCCGATTCTCCGGGCCGGACTCGGTATGGTGAACGGCATCCTGGCGCTGGTTCCCAGCGCAAAGGTGGGACACATCGGCCTTTACCGTGACGAGGTCACCCATGAGCCGCACGAGTATTACTGCAAGCTTCCAAGCCCCATTGAGGAGCGCACCATCGTTGTGACCGATCCGATGCTGGCTACCGGAGGTTCCGCCGTAGAAGCGGTAAACTTTATCAAGCAGCATGGCGGAAAGAAGATTAAATTCATGGCGATTATCGCAGCGCCGGAGGGTCTGGAGCGTCTGAAGGCCGCTCACCCGGACATCCAGATTTATGTGGGCCATATGGACCGCTGTCTGAATGAGAATGCGTACATCTGCCCCGGCCTTGGCGATGCCGGAGACCGGATTTTCGGAACCAAATAAAACAAAAAAGAAACAAAAATAAAAATCCCGCCTGATGGGTTCCGAACACAGTTTCTCGTGTTCCTGAACCTGCAGGCGGGATTTTTGCGTTTGCCGCTTTACCGCTTATTCTCTCTCTTCCTTTGCCACCACATCATCCTGCTTCTTGTAGATGGAGTTTGGAGCCACACAGCCCCGAACGCTGGATAACGGATATACGTTGGTGTTCTTTCCGATTACGGTTCCCGGATTCAGAACGGAATTGCAGCCAACCTCTACGCCATCTCCAAGGATTGCGCCCATCTTCTTTAAGCCGGTCTCGATATCGCCGTCTGCTGCGTGAACCTTTACCAGAGTCTTGTCAGACTTCACATTGGAGGTAACAGCGCCTGCACCCAGATGCGCCTTGTAACCCAGGATGGAATCGCCTACATAGTTGAAGTGTGGAACCTGAACGCCATTGAATAAAATCACGTTCTTTAACTCGCAGGAGTTTCCTACCACTGCGCCCTCACCGATGATGGTGTTGCCGCGCAGGAATGCGCCATGACGAATCTCCGCGCCTGCGCAGATGATTGCCGGGCCGGTCATCATCACGGAACGTGCAATCTTTGCGCTTCTGTGAATCCAGATGTTATTGCCCAGCTTCTGGTACTCTTCCTCCGGCAGATGCTTGCCTACGGAGGTGATGCACTTTCCGATGTGGGACAATGCTTCCCATGGATAGGTGTACATGCCGAAAAGGCGCGCCGCAATCGTCTGGTCTAAATCAAAAAGTTCTGTGTTCTTCATTTCTTCCTGTCTCATCATGTCTCTTCTTTCTCCTTAACTCTGTCTTTCTTTTTATTATTATAATACACAGCAGCCGAATCGAAATTCGTCCGCAGATAATAACCGTTATTCAATTGTTTGACGCCCAGGGTCCGCCCCGCCACAAAGCGGTTCAGCTTCTCCATGTATTCCTCCGGCGTGATGGTTCCCTCCGCCACATAGGTCAGCCCCTTCTCCCAGCTTGCAGTCAGCTCCGGGTTCAAAAGCTGGCGGATGGAGGCATTCACCACCTCAAAAATCATCTCCCCCAAAAGGGTCGGCGTAATGACCTGGGTCTTTTTGTTCAGCGCCAGATACTTGATATGGAACAGCTTTTTTAATATCTCCGCTCTGGTTGCGCTGGTTCCGATGCCGCTGCCCTTGATCTGAGCCCGCAGCTCCTCGTCCTCGATCAGCTGTCCGGCATTCTCCATGGCAAGAATCATGGACCCGGAGGTATACCGCTTGGGCGGCGAGGTCTCCCCTTCCCGGATGGAAAAGCCGGAAACATTCAGCACATCGCCCTTCTTTAACTTCTTAAGCAGCGCCAGAAAAGCCGGATTCTTCGCATCCTTCCGATTCTCCGCATCGCCTGCATCGCCGTTCTCCTCAGATTTTGATTCGCCAACGTCTGCCGCCTTCAGATATCCCGGCTCCACCAGAACCTTAAAATTCGCAAAGAAATGCTCCTTTTGCCGTTCCAGGTCCAGAGAATACTTCTGGTAAACCGCCGGCGGATAGAAGATGCTTAAAAATCTCCGGCAGATGACCTGGTAAATCTTTTCGGACAGCGGATTCAGATTCCGGACGGCTCCCAGCCCCTGGCCTGTCGGCACGATGGCATAATGGTCCGTAATCTGCTTGTCATTCACATAGCGTGTCCTGGCGATGGTTTTCCAGTTCTCCAGGCGCAGGGCCTCCTCGGCAAAGGCCGCCATGGGGCCATACCCCTTTAAGCCGCCGATATTCCTTCCGATTTCCTTGGCCACTGCCGTGGAAAGCACTCTGGCATCGGTTCTTGGGTAGGTCACCAGCTTCTTCTCATAAAGCTCCTGCACCACCTTAAGCGTCTCATCCGGGCTGATTTTAAACATCTTGGAGCAGTCGTTCTGAAGCTCCGCCAGGTTATACAGCAAAGGCGGATTCTTGGTTTCCTTCTTCGCTTCCTTCCCGGCCAGAACTGCCGTAACCGGCGGATTTTCACCCAGGAAGGAAACCAGGTCCTCCGCATCCTTCCGCTCCTTAAAGCCATTCTCCTTATAAAGCGCCGGAGTCCCGAAATACCGGGAGCCCTCCACTGCCTTCCATTCCCCGTCAAAATGAAACGAACCGCCATCGGAACCGCTTCCAGCCGGCTCCGCTCCGGTTAAATCGGGTCCAGCCGAATCGGCTCCGGCCAATTCCGGCCCCTCCAGCGCAAAGCTTCCAATCACCCGGTAGAATGGAGTCTTCACAAATTCCCGGATTTCCCTCTCCCGGCGGACCACCATTCCCAGGACGCAGGTCATCACCCGGCCCACGGAAACCACGCTGGAGCGCTCCTTTAAATAATTCGCAACCGCAGGGCCATATTTCAGGGTCAGCACGCGGGAAAAATTAATTCCCATCAGATAATCCTCTTTGGCCCGCAGATAGGCGGAAGCGCTTAAATTATCGTACTCCGAGATATCCTTCGCCTCCCGGATTCCTCTTAGGATTTCCTCCTCTGTCTGAGAGTCGATCCAGACACGCTTCTGGGTCTTTCCCTTCACTCCGGCCATCTGGGCAACCAGCCGGTAGATATACTCGCCCTCCCGCCCGGAGTCGGTGCAGACGTATATGGTGTCCACATCCGGCCGGTTTAAAAGACGGGATACGATCTGAAACTGCTTTGCTACGCTGTCAATTACCTGATACTTAAATTCCTTCGGCAGGAAAGGCAGAGTCTCTAAGCTCCACCGCTTCAGTGACGGGTCATAGGCATCCGGGTAGCTCATGGTGACCAGGTGGCCGACGCACCAGGTAACCACCGCATCCTCTGACTCGATACAGCCGTCTCCCCGTCTTCCCCTGATCTTCAGCGCATCCGCAAACTGCTGGGCTACGCTGGGCTTCTCTGCAATGTATAATGACTTCGACATTCCATTCCTCATTTCACTTTATGACAGCTATTCACGCATAAACTTATAAATCGTCGTGGTCCGGTATTCCTCTCCTGCCTTTAAGACCGGAGATGGAAACTGCGGCTTATTGACGGCATCCGGATAATACTGCGTCTCGAAACAATATGCGCAGCGCGGGCCGTACTCGGCGCCGTCCTTTCCCGGAAGCTCATTGGTTAAAAAGTTGGCGGTATAGAACTGCATGCCGGGAAGGTCCGTATAGACCTCCATCATCCGGCCGGAGGCATCGTCAAATGCCTTGGCGCACAGTCCAACCTCCCCCGGCTTGTGGTTCAGGACCCAGTTATGGTCATAGCCATGGCCCATCACAAGCTGGTCGTAATCCTGTCCGATATCTCTTCCAATCGGCTTTTTCACCGTAAAATCCATCGGAGTTCCCTTCACCGGAAGAATCTCCCCGGTGGGAATGGAATACGCATCGGCCGGAGTAAAGGTGTCGGCATCGATCCATACCTGCTGCTCTGCGATGCTTCCGCTGCCGTGTCCAGCCAGATTAAAATAGCTGTGGTTGGTAAAGTTTGCGATGGTATCCGCATCGGAAACCATGTGATATTCGATGCAGACCGCATTATCCGGCGTCAGCGTATAGCTGACCGTAATCTCTGCATTGCCCGGATATCCCTGGTCGCCGTCCGGGCTGAACAGCGAGAAGGAAACACGGCTTCCCAGGCTGCTCTCATCCAGCTCCACCTCCCACACACGGCTGCGGTATAAATCCGGACCGCTGTGCAGGTTGTTCGGCCCGTCATTTGCCGCCAGCTCATAGCGGGTTCCTTCTAAAGTAAATGCGGCACCGCCGATCCGGTTCGCATTCCTTCCGATAATCGCGCCCAGATGCGGCGGATTCAACCGGTAATGCTCCACGGTATCATATCCCAGAACCACATCGGCCATCTCCCCGTTCTTATCCGGAACCATCATAGACAGCCAGGTTCCGCCCAGATTCGAGAAGGATGCGCTCACGCCGTTTTCATTCGTCAGTGTATACCGGTCAATCTGCTGCCCATCCGGTGTCTCTCCAAATCGTTCTGCTTTGATTGCCATAAGTCAATCCCCCTGCTTGTTGTATTGTCAAAATGAAAAGCTAATTCATTTTCCCCTCAAAAGATTATATCGCAAATGCCAGTTCCTGGCAACGAGAAAATTTTCCAGAAAGAAAAAGCACCCATTCCGGGAGAATCTTTCTTCCAAAATGAATGCTTTTTCCTGATCCGATTGCTTCTGAATTCGATTGTTTTTTATCGGCTTACTTCGCTTCGATATATCCCTGAGCGGTCAAAAGCTCTGCACACAGAACGGCTCCGCCGGCTGCACCGCGGACCGTATTGTGGGAAAGGCCTACGAACTTCCAGTCGTAGATGGAATCCTCTCTCAGACGTCCTACGGATACGCCCATTCCATTCTCAAAGTCCACATCCAGCGCGACCTGAGGACGATTGTCTTCCTCTAAGTACTGGATGAACTGCTTCGGTGCGCTTGGCAGGTTCAGCTCCTGCGGAAGTCCGCTGAAGTTCACCAGCTTCTCGATTAACTGCTCCTTGGTCGGGTTCTTTCTGAACTTTACAAATACCGCCGCGGTATGACCGTTCAATACCGGCACACGGATGCACTGGCAGGTAATCTTCGGCTCAGCCGCTTTTACGATCACGCCGTCCTTTACCTCGCCCCAGATTCTTAACGGCTCCTGCTCGCTCTTCTCTTCCTCGCCGCCGATGTATGGGATGATGTTTCCTTCCATCTCCGGCCAGTCCTTGAAGGTCTTTCCGGCTCCGGAAATCGCCTGGTAGGTGGTCGCCACTACTTCATACGGCTCAAATTCCTTCCATGCAGTTAATACCGGCGCATAGCTCTGGATGGAGCAGTTCGGCTTTACGGCTACGAAGCCCTTCTTGGTGCCCAGTCTCTTCTTCTGAGACTCAATTACTGCAAAATGCTCCGGATTAATCTCCGGAACCACCATCGGAACGTCCGGGGTCCAGCGATGGGCGCTGTTGTTGGATACAACCGGAGTCTCTGTCTTCGCGTACTCTTCCTCGATTGCCTTGATCTCCTCTTTGGTCATATCAACGGCGCTGAATACGAAATCAACGCTGGCCGCTACCTTCTCCACTTCATTTACATTCATGACCACCAGCTTCTTTACTGCCTCCGGCATCGGAGTGGTCATCTTCCAGCGGCCGCCTACCGCCTCCTCGTAGGTCTTGCCTGCAGAACGCGGGCTTGCTGCAACCGTTACCACCTCATACCATGGGTGATTCTCCAGAAGAGAGATAAATCTCTGTCCAACCATTCCGGTAGCGCCTAATACGCCGACTCTTAATTTCTTTTCCATAACTGCATTCTCCTCTTAACTCCGTTTTGTAAGTACATCGCCTTCACTTTACTGCTCTAAAAGGTGACATTGAACATATCCTATAACAAAAACGAGAAAAAAGCAATACCTATTCGCGAGAAAAATACATTTGTACGCGTACTGGATACACTTTCTTTGAAAAACTTTCGTTCCGAAAAATATTTTCAGATGTCAAAATGCCGGATTCCTTTCGGTTCTGCTCTGCCTTTTTCATCTTTTTGAGGAAAAGCGTCCGGTTTTTGCCCTGTATTTTTTCATTTTATACAAAAATCATGGTAATTCATGCATTTTTCTGTTTACAGTGTTAAAGAAACAGAGTATATTAATGAATAAGAGGACAAGGGTCCAAATAATTCCGAAGAAAGGAACCGAAACAACATGGAACACTATTATCAACCAGAAATTGAATGCGCGCCCCAGGAGCAGATCCGCGCATGGCAGAGCGAACGGCTGGTCAAGCAGGTTCAGAATGTGTGGGACAACGTACCGGTATATCGAAAAAAGATGGAAGAGATGGGCGTGACTCCAAAGGATATCCAGTCCGTCGATGACTTACATAAACTGCCCTTTATCACCAAGGATGACCTGCGTGACGCTTACCCCTACGGCCTTCTGGCAAGACCGTTAGAGGACTGTGTACGCATCCAGTCCACCAGCGGCACCACCGGACGCCGTGTGGTCGCCTTCTACACCCAGCACGACCTGGATCTGTGGGAGGACTGCTGCGCCCGCGCCATTACTGCGGCAGGCGGAACCAAAGCCGATGTATGTCATGTCAGCTACGGCTACGGCCTGTTCACCGGCGGCCCCGGCTTAAACGGCGGCTCCCATAAGGTCGGCTGTCTGACCCTTCCCATGTCTTCCGGCAATACGGAGCGCCAGATTCAGTTTATGACCGACTTAGGCTCCACCATCCTCTGCTGTACCCCGTCCTATGCGGCTTATCTGGCAGAAAGCATCCAGGAGCGCGGACTGCGCGACCAGATTCATCTGAAAGCCGGCATCTTCGGCGCAGAAGCATGGACCGAGGAGATGCGCCATGACATTGAAGAAAAATTAGGAATCAAGGCATACGACATCTACGGCCTGACCGAGATTTCCGGCCCCGGCGTTTCCTTCGAGTGCTCCGCCCAGACCGGTATGCATGTGAATGAAGACCATTTTATCGCGGAAATTATCAATCCGAAGACCGGTGAGGTGCTTCCGGACGGCGAAAAGGGCGAGCTGGTATTTACCAGCATCACCAAGGAAGCCTTCCCGCTGCTGCGCTACCGCACCCGCGACATCTGCATCCTGTCCCATGAGAAATGCTCCTGCGGCAGAACCCATGTGAAGATGTGCAAGCCGATGGGCAGAAGCGACGACATGCTGATCGTTAAGGGCGTCAACGTATTCCCATCCCAGATTGAGACCGTCCTGATGAATAAGGGTTATCCGGCAAACTACCAGATCATCGTTGACCGTGTAAACAACAGCGATACCAT
>JAUNPZ010000023.1:0-5788 GCA_030536455.1 Lachnospiraceae bacterium
AATGAAAAACTCCCGGCCGCTTCGGTCAGGAGTAAAGGGTTATCATATTTTCCGCCACGGACCGTTTGGAAACGCAGTTGTCCATGGCTGTTTTTTCGATGTAGCGGTGTGCTTCCGGCTCCGTCATCTTCAGTTCGCTGATTAACAGGCATTTGGCCCGGTTGATGATTCGGATTTCCTCCATGCGCTCTTCGATGGAGCAGGTCTTCTGCTGCAGCTTGCGGAGCCGCTCCCTGGAGCTGGCCATCCAGTACAGAACCTGGCCCAGCATCGTGCGGGTGGTGGGCTTGGGCAGGGTGAAGACGCCGTGGGCAACCACCTTGGCATGAACCTCCGCGTAGATGTCATTGCGGGACAGAATCAGCACGGACGCAGTCTGGGAATGGCAGCAGTCGATGGCGAACCGGGTGCCGGATTCGTCCGGCAGGGGCGAATTGATGATGATGAAATCGAATTCCCTGGCGGCAAGCTCCCTCTTGGCCTCATTGACGCTGGCAGTGAGGCAGACCGGCTGGTACTGGGAGGGAGGGAGCATGTCTGTCAGTACGGTATTGAAATTTTCATAGGAAGAAACGATAAGTACGCTGTAAATCTGCTCTTTCAAACTCATATGCACCCCTCCTTTTCAGGGACGAAGCTTCGGGCTTATTTGTCACAGTAAAGGTCCAGAATGGACTGAGGGATGTAGGTACGGATAAATTCACTTTCCTTTGCAATCCGGCAGGCATCCGTTAAGGTTTCCGGCAATTTTTTCAGCTCCTTGAGCGCCTCCGGTTCCGCCTTGAACAGATTAAAATCAGAGACCATAGGCATATCCGGCTGGTGCCGGATTCCGTAAAGACCGGCGTAGATAATCAGGGCGAAGGCCAGGTACGGGTTGGCGGCAGGGTCCGGGGAGCGCAGCTCGGCCCGGCGGTATTCGCCTAAGGCTGCCGGAATCCGGACTAACTGGCTGCGGTTTTCACTGGACCAGGAGATGTAGAGGGGCGCCTTGTTCTGGCCGAAGCGCAGATAGGATTCCTCCGTAGGATTCAAGAAGGCGGTCATATCGGCAATCTTATCCAGAATACCGGAAATCACATAGGGGAGATGGTCGGCGCCGTCGGAAGCCTTTACGGACAGATTGATGTGAAAGCCGTTTCCGGGCAGGTTTTTTAAGGGCTTTGGCGAAAAATCGGCATGGAGCCCGTTTGAGTGGGCAATGGTTTTGACCACGGTCTGGAAGGTCATGGCATTGTCCGCAGCCGTGAGCGGGTCGGAGTAGCGGAAGTCGATTTCATTCTGGCCGGGGCCTTCCTCGTGGTGGGAGCTTTCCGGGCGGATGCCCATCTGCTCCAGGGTAAGGCAGATTTCCCGGCGGATGTTCTCGCCCTTGTCCTCTGGCGCGATGTCCATGTATCCGGCTTCGTCATATGGCTCCCTGGTGGGGCGGCCGTTCTGGTCCAGATTGAACAGATAGAATTCCTGCTCGGCGCCGAAGAAGAAGGAGATTCCGGCGTCAGCGGCATCCTGGATGGCCTTCTTTAAAAGATTCCGGGTGTCACACTCGTAAGCCTTGCCGGAGGGGTAGGAGACGCTGCTGAACATGCGGACCACTTTTCCGTGCTCCGGACGCCATGGGAGCCCCATCAGAGTTTCGCTGTCTGGTTTCAGAAACAGGTCAGAATGGGTTTCGTCCCCGAAGCCTTTTACGGAGGAGGCATCGAATGCGATTCCGTATTCAAAAGCGCGGGGCAGCTCATCGGGCATGATGGAGATGTTTTTCTGTTTTCCGAATACATCGCAGAAGGCGAGGCGGATGAACTTCACGTCGTCCTCATTGACATATTGTATGACCTCTTCCTTGGAATATTTCATAAGCGTACCTCTTTTCTTTAATTAGCCACATACATCTGCTTGTATGGGTTTTTACTGTCGGGAGTGATGACGGTAAAACGGGAGTTTCGGATGGCCGCTGCGTCATAGCCGAAATGACCGCAGAACTCGTCAAGGATATCCTGGATGGCGTCCAGGTCGGCAGGCTCTGCTTCCCGGACACAGACATTCTTCGGGAACCGGATGCCTTCGGCGCTGCCTCGCAGATAGAGGGTTCCGCCGTGCATGCCGGTACAGGGGAAATTTCCGACGATAGGTTTTCGGGGGGCTTCAGCGCAGCCGCTGAACCGGTCTTCGCCGCTGCCGTCCTGATCCAGGCCCAGCACCACGATGATGCCGCCTGCCTGGTATTCGCCCAGAAAGCTTCCGGCGCGGCCGCCGATGACCATAACCGGAATCTTGTCCTGATAGGCCTTCATATGGATTCCGGCCCGGTATCCGGCGTCCTTCTGGATGAAGATTTTTCCGCCTCGCATGGCATAGCCGGCGGCATCCCCGATGCTGCCGTGGATGAGGATGGAGCCGTCATTCATGGTGTCGCCCACGGCGTCCTGGGCATTGGCATATACTTCGATGGAAGCGCCGTCCAAGTAGGCTCCCAGAGCGTTGCCGGGAATCCCGTGGATGGTGATGGTCTTATCCTTCATGCCGGCGGCGAGAAAGCGCTGGCCGCAGCAGCCGGTCAGGCAGATCTCCTTGTCCTCTTCTGCCTGACGGATTTTCTGGTTTAACGTCTGATAATCAAGATTTTTTACCTCTAATAACATATTACTATACCACACCTTTGCTTGTTTTTATATCGTTTTTAAGGGAAAATTTTCCGTAACGGGTTTTATTCTCCGGCATGTGCGATGCCTAAAATCTCCAGTTCCTTTTCAGTCATCCCGATACCACGGAGCATCAGGCGGTTTCCGCGCAGGGCTTCGATGGAATTGATTCCCATGCCGCCCATCAGCTCCATGATTTCGTGCTTCCAGGCATTCATCAGGTGGACCAGACGCTCTTTTCCGACTTCCGGGTCCAGACGGCTGACCAGCTCCGGCCGCTGGGTGGCGATGCCCCAGTTGCATCGGCCGGTCTGGCAGGTCCGGCACAGGTGGCAGCCCAGAGCCAGAAGGGCGGCGGTGGCCACATAGCAGGCATCGGCTCCCAGGGCGACGGCCTTCACCACATCGGCAGAGCTGCGGATGCTGCCGCCCACCACGATGGAAACCTGATTCCGGATTCCCTCGTCGCGGAGCCGCCGGTCTACCGCGGCCAGCGCCAGTTCGATGGGGATGCCTACATTATCCCGGATTCGGGTAGGTGCCGCTCCGGTGCCGCCCCGGAAGCCGTCGATGACGATGATGTCAGCGCCGCTTCGGGCAATTCCGCTTGCGATGGCGGCGATGTTGTGGACAGCAGCTACCTTTACGATCACCGGTTTTTTGTATTCGGTGACTTCCTTTAAGGAATAGACAAGCTGGCGCAGATCCTCGATGGAATAGATGTCATGGTGGGGAGCCGGTGAGATGGCATCGGATCCTTCCGGAATCATACGGGTGCGGGAAACATCTCCCACGATCTTGGCTCCGGGAAGGTGTCCGCCGATACCGGGCTTGGCTCCCTGTCCCATCTTAATCTCGATGGCGGCGCCGGCTTCCAGATAGTCTTTATGAACGCCGAAGCGTCCGGATGCAACCTGGACGATGGTATTTTCCCCGTAGCAGTAAAAGTCTTCGTGGAGACCGCCTTCTCCGGTATTATAGTAGATGCCAAGCTGCTGGGCGGCGGATGCCAGGGACTTATGGGCATTGTAGCTGATGGAGCCGTAGCTCATGGCGGAGAACATCACCGGCATGGAAAGGGCAAGCTGCGGTTCCAGGCGGCAGACCAGCCGCCCGTTGGCATCCTTTTGAATACGGGACGGCTTCTTGCCCAGGAAGACCCTGGTTTCCATCGGCTCCCTCAGCGGGTCGATGGAGGGGTTGGTTACCTGGGAGGCGTTGATCAGGATCTTGTCCCAGTATACCGGCATGGGATTCGGGCTTCCCATGGAGGACAGCAGCACGCCGCCGCTGTTTGCCTGTTTATAGATTTCACGAATGGCTGCGGCCTGCCAGTTGGTATTTTCCCGCATCTGGCAGTCGGTTTTCCTGATTTTTAAGGCTCTTGTGGGGCAGAAGGAGACGCAGCGCTGGCAGTTGACGCACTTGGATTCGTCGGCCAGCATCACATGCCGTTCTGCATCGTAGGTGTGGACCCCGTTGGAGCACTGGCGTTCGCACACCCGGCAGGAGGTGCACCGGCTCTCATTTCGAACCACTTCAAATTCCGGATAGATAAATTCAATTCCCATTAGTATGCACCGTCCTTTTCCCTGTAATTCTGCTTCTGCTCAGGCGTCTGCAGATTCGCTTTGATGATGACCGGCTCTCCGCCCGCGGGAGCATAGATGTGTTCGGCATCCGGCTCCATGACCCGGATGGCCGCCTCTTCGCTGGCGATGAAAACCTTGTCGTCCTTTTCCCCGACTACCATGGAGCGGAGCTTTAAACGGTCGTTTAAGGCCATCAGGCCGCCGTCAAAGCCCAGAACGATGGAGAAGGGGCCGGTAACCAGAAGACTGGAAAATACGGTCCGCAGATAGGTCAGGGCTTCCCTTTCCTCCTGGTTCTCCATCCGGTTGATTGTACTCCAGAAGGGGGCTGCAATCACGTTTGCCGCTTCCTTTAAGGTAAGCTTCTGTACCCGCAGCAGGTAGTCCATAATATAAGTAATGACCTCGGTATCGGTCTGCAGGGTGCATTTGTAGCCGAACATCTCGATGAATCGGCGGTTGGCATCATAGGAGGAAATCTCTCCGTTATGTACGATGGAATAATCCAGCAGGGTAAAAGGATGCGCTCCGCCCCACCAGCCGGGGGTATTGGTAGGGTAGCGGCCGTGGGCGGTCCAGGAATAGCCCTCATATTCGTCCAGCCGGTAGAAGACGCCTACATCCTCCGGGAAGCCAACGGCCTTAAAGGTTCCCATATTTTTGCCGCTGGAGAATACATAAGCTCCCGGCATCTCCGTGTTGATTTTCATCACGGTGCGGGCCACGAATTCCTTTTCGTCCAGCTGGCGGGAATGGAGAACCGACGAAAGCGGCGCTACGAAATATCTCCATATAATCGGTTCGTCCGTAATCTCCGGAATCTTCCGGGTGGGAATGATTTCGGATTTTACGATTTCAAAGTGTTCTTTTAAGAAGACCTCGCAGTTTTTGCGCGCGGCCCGGTCCTGAAAGAACATGTGGAACGCATAGAACTCCCGGTATTCCGGGTAGATGCCGTATGCGGCGAAGCCGCCGCCCAGTCCGTTGGAGCGGTCATGCATGGGCTTCATGGCCTCTATGATTTTTTCACCGGTCATCATTCTGCCGTCCTTCGATATGACAGCGGCGATGGCACAGCCGGAGGGGATTCGTACCTGACCTTCTATCTGCTTCATATTGCTTCATTTCCTTTCTTGCCATTAATAAAAAAGAGCAAGGACGCTTATTTTAATACCGGCCGTAAACCGATATTAAAATGAACACCCTTGCTCATATGCGGCCATTATACAGCACAATGAAAGGTTCGTCAACTGCGAAAATTCCGATTGCCGAAATGTTAAATGTGAAGAATAAATTCCAATGGTACGCAGCGAGTCCGGCTGAACGATATTCCGGCTCCTGGACGCTGCGTTTGCATCTGGTAAGTGTTCATCCTGTCTGCGCGGATGCCGTGGGACAACTCGAAAATGTACCGAGGTACATTTTCTCGGACAAGCCCCACTGAAATTCCCGTATGGAGAACGGGAATTTCGCATCCGCTCCGGCATGCTGAACACAAACCAGCTGCGAAACTCGCTTTACGTCGCCGGAACATCGTTCAGCCGGACTCGCTGC